>CAZDUA010000001.1:0-49531 GCA_964508495.1 uncultured Methanosarcinales archaeon
GAGGCTTTTCTTAGATCAAAGTAAAATATTATTGTATGAGAAGCTGATTCACCAATGTATGCGTGTGCATATGTCGTTGACTTCAAGAAGGCCTTCGCAGCATTGTCCGCCGTACATTTCTGGTCGTAAGTTCATGTCTGCGCATCCTCGGTCATCTGCGGGGGGAAGCTTGCAAATTCCTCTGGTGATGATGAGTCCTGGACAGCAGCCTTCTCGCGCTCCTGGAGCGCGTTCTGGTCCAGCGCAGCTTCTTCTTGTTGGCGTGCTTGTGCAAATTCCTCGTTCTTCGCGCAGGCCTTCGCAGCAGCTTCCGTACATGTCTGCACGTGTTCCTTCAGGGGCGCAGGTGTTGCGTGCTCCTCCTGGCATTCCACATCGTGGAGCGCTGTCCGCGACTAAGCCTGGGCAGCATCTTCCGCCAAATAGGGTCGGATCCTGTTCTGGTCCTGCGCACCGCGGTGTTTGTCGTTCAAGGCGCTGAAGTCTGTCTAGTAAGTCAGCCAGCATAATTCGTAATTGTCGTATTTCCTCGCATGCTTGGCATTCTTGGACAGGCACTTGTGTTGTTGGTCGTTGAAAGGTGGGTGGTGGTTTTATGGCTGGCACAGTTGTCTTCTGAGGTGCGATTTTGATTTGTGGAATGCATCCTTTTTGATTGTCGCATTTCTCATCTGATCCGCAGTAGTCTTTGTACACCCATGAGCCACCTGCGCATTGTTGGAAAATCATTTGTCCGCCAAATGGAGGTTCTGCACATTTTGTCGATCCTGGAGGAGTGCACGCGGTCTGTGTGGGAGACCCTGGTGAGTTTGGAGAAATGGGTTGTGCTACTGCTGGTTTTGCAATGATTGGCATGATGGGTTTGATTGTTGTGGAGGGAATGTTGATGGCGTATGCTGCTTGTGCTAAAATCATAATAAGAATTATTGATAGTGCAATGCGCATGAGCGAATATATTTTTGCTAGTATTTATTCTTTTCTTTTCACAAACTTAACTTCTTAGAATTAGTATACGCAGCGTGGTGATTCAACATTTGTGATGACTGCTTCTGATCCGGCTACTCGTTCGCATACTATGTGCGCTTCTGCTTGGTCTGATGCTGTGATTTTTTGTACTACTCCGCCGCCATTGCACGTGTAGCATTCTTGTTCATTTTTTTGCGCGGGAGATACTCCTGCTTGGCAGTCTGCTAGGCATTGGCGTAATTGTGATCCGCCTAGTGATTCTTGTCCTGCTATTGGCTCTCCTGGTTCTGTTCCAAAGCATTCTGATTGGCAGTCCATTCCTGCTCCCCACATGCCTGATGGTCTTCCGCCGAGCATTGTGTATGTCAAACCAATTATTGCTACGACTGCGAACGTTAGAAACAAGTAAAGTTCTACTTCTGCTCTTTTTTGCATTTTATTTAAAGAATAATTGCAGTATATAAGCTTTGTGTGATGGAAATTATTGCAATTCTCTCTTTAATATTTTGTGCGCGCGGTTGATTGCTTTGAATTTGGTTAAATTGCCTGTGGAAACGTCAGGGTGGTGTTCTTTTGCTAGTGCCTTGTATCTTTTATTGATGGCGTCCAAATCTTTAGTGTCGTGGCTTACTCCCAATATTTCTCTGGCTTCTTTGCGCTGTTCAGCAATATCTTCTTCTTCTGAGAATTCGCTGATGAAGTCTTGTCTTGTTTTCCGTTTGTGAATTACGGCGTCGACTTCAAGCGCGATTACTTTTGAGATGATGTACAAATTTTCAACAAACTTTGGAGCCGCTTCATAGCTGTAGTACATTCTGTGTCCATCCATGAACCATAATACTGACGCGGGAGCTTTTTTCAAAGCGAATTTTTCCATTTGGACGTCAATCTGGTTTTCTGGAACTCCTAGTGCGTTCAACGCTTTAATGATGTGATTCATGAATTGTACGGCTCGCCTGCTGAACGAGTCTACTGTGAATGTCTCGAATTCATGTCCTTTCACTTTTGTTATTGCCATTTATTCATTACCTGCTAGTGGTTATATATAAAAAACGTGCGTTCTTTATAAACCTTAGCTACAACCGAAACATTAAAATGCTTGTTATCTTAACTTCTAAGTATGACTATCAGTAAAAAGGACGTTGAGAAGTTGAGGAAAGGGTATCGTGATGAGCTTGCAATATTAGAAGAAAAGTGCAAGGCTGGCAATGCGACCAAGGAAGAATACGAGAAATTGAACAAATTTCGTAAAAAGATGAAATAATTATCTTCTGCGTTTCCAGAATTGTTTGTGTTTTTTCTGTCCGCCTTGGTGTTGGAATGAGCGTTCGTGTGCTGGGCCGGCGATTTGTACAACTTTCTCAAATGTGGGCAATGGTGCTGATTTTATTTCTCTTCCTAAATCGCGCATGATGAGTTTGAAATCGCGGGCGGTTTGTTGTGTGACAAATGTTACCGCGTCTCCTTTTGCTCCTGCTCTTGCTGTGCGTCCGATGCGGTGAACGTAATCGTCTGATGTTCGGGGCACTTCGTAGTTGTATACGTGTGAGATGTTATCGATGTGCAGTCCGCGGGAAGCGACGTCTGTTGCGACAAGCACGCCCAGCCCTCTTTTGTGCAATGTGGTAATCGTTTGAATTCGTTTGCTTTGTGAGAGTCCGCCGTGGATTTCGGTCGCATTGATTTTTTGCGCGCGCAAGTTCTTTCCGACTTTGTCGCAGCTGCGCCTTGTTGCGCAAAAGATAAGGGCAATGCCTGGTGTTTCGTGTTTTAGGCAGTGTACGAGCAGTGAGAATTTGTCTTGGTCTGAGACTGCATATGCTTTTTCTGTGAGGAGGCTTCTGTCAACGTGTGTTTCTGCTTGTACTGAGACTGGTGAGTTCATGTAGCGGTTGACTAGTGAGCGTAGTCTTGTTGATAGTGTTGCGCTGAATAGGTGTGTCTGGCGTTGTTTTGGCGTGTGCCGTAAAATCTTCTCAACATCATCTATGAATCCCATGTCTAGCATTCTGTCTGCTTCGTCAAGGACGAGGTATCGTACTGTGCTGAGTTTTAATCCGCGTTCTATCATGTCGAGGAGTCTTCCCGGCGTTGCTACTACCACGTCTGCTGTGCGTAGTGCGTTAATTTGTTGTCCGATTCCGACTCCGCCAAACACTGGAACGATTTTGATGACGGAAAGGTATTTGGCAAACCCGTTCAGCGCTTCGCATACTTGTACGCATAGTTCTCTTGTTGGTGTTAGGATTAATGCTTGAACGCCTTTGCCGTGCGAGATGTTGCTTAGTAAGGGTAGCCCGAATGCTGCGGTTTTTCCTGAGCCGGTTTGCGAGTGTCCTATGACGTCTTTTCCTGAAAGGATGAGTGGTATTGCCTTTTCTTGAATTTGTGTTGGTGTGTGATAGCCCTGGTCGTGTATGGCTTTCAGTAGGGGCGCTGGTAGTTTGAAGTCTGAAAATTGCATGTGCGTCTCCATCACTATTCTTTAACATATATCTTTGAGAATAGTAATCTATGTTCGAGAGTGTTCATTTATAAAGGTTTGTGTTTAGAACTTTTTATTTCAGGTTGCACGCGCCTTCTTGGCACCCTCGTGGGCATGCGTGTTCGTTGATGTATCCGGGCAGGTATTGGTCGTGTTGGCATTGTCCTTCCAGCAGCCCGTCTTCTTCTGTTATGCCTTTTTGTGTTTTGTATTGTTGGTTTTTGTACATTGGGAAGTCTCTGATGCACGTGTCTGTCCATTCCATTATTGTCGAGTCTGTTTTTACTCTTGTTGTTTTTCCTTGGCGGAAATAATTGTCTCCATCTGTGTCAAGGCATTTTCGTGTTTCTAGGTCTGATGGGTATCTGGACAGGTATGCCTCAAAGACTTCTCGTGCTGCAAATTCTGGCAGGAATGTTTCCATGTAAATTAGGAAGTTTCCGCTTGACCAGATTACTACCCGGTGGTCTTCTTGGGTTAAGTATAGTGCGATTATGTGTCCTTGGTGTCTTGTTGCTCCGTTGTTGATTATGTGGAAGAATTCTGAGTTTAAGACAACGTCCAGTTGTTCTCTTGTTGTGAATTTGAATACGTGCACTAGTACTGTGACGCTTCCTGCTTGGTATCTTGCGTCGTATCGTTCTGCGGGTATTATGCTGAATGAGTCTTGTATTGCGTCTGTGGATGCCAGCGTGAATGGCGGTACGTCTCTTATTGTGTATTTGATGATGTTGCCGTGGAGTCTTGTGTCGGGCGTGGGTGCTGGTTTTTCTGTTGGTTGTATTGCGGGCTCTGGCGGTTGTACTGTTTGTTCTGCTACCGGCGCGCATGCTATTAGCAGTAATAATAGTAACAACCTCTTTTTCATATAGTTGTTTTATGTTGTGCTTATTAAAAAGGTTTTGTATCGCATACATTTTTATATTATTTCTGCTCTTTGCGTGTTATGCGTAAATTGTTGATTTTGTTGTTGCTGTTGCTTGTGGCGTGCCAGGTGCAGCCACAGTTGAAGGGTTCTCTGGAAGGTAAATTAAGCATTGGCCCTGTTTGTCCTGTTGAACGTATTCCTCCCGATCCTAGTTGCCAGCCGACTCCTGAAATGTATAGGGCGTGGCCGTTGGAGATTTCTCAGAAAGGAAAGAAGGTTGCAACAATTGTTGCCAATGATGGAACTTTTAGTGTTGAGCTTGTTCCAGGAACGTATGTTGTTGACTTGGAAAGAAAACAGGGAATTGGCGGAAGCTCTTTATTGCCAGCAACCGTTAAAATAACTTCTGGTGAAACAACAACGCTTGACATCGATATTGATACGGGAATAAGATGAAATCTCGTTGTTTTGGCACTGGCTATAGTTTGTACGAGCGTTATCATGATGAGGAATGGGGCATTCCTGTTCATGACGACAGAAAGTTGTTTGAATTTTTAATTCTTGAAGGCGCTCAGGCAGGTCTTTCTTGGTCTACTATTTTGAAGCGCAGGAAGGGTTATCACAAGGCATTTTTTAATTTTGACGCGGCGAAAGTTTCCAAGCTAACTGCTTCTGACGTTAAGCGCTTGATGAACGATGTTGGCATTATTCGCAATCGTTTGAAAATTGAATCCACTGTAAGCAATGCCAAAGCATTTATTGCAGTGCAAAAGGAATTTGGTTCTTTTGATAAGTACCTTTGGCAGTTTACTAATAATAAAACTATTAGAAACCGTGTTAAGCGCGGCAATTGGCAGGCAACGACTAAAGAGTCAGACGCAATGTCGAAGGATTTGAAAAAGCGTGGTTTCAGATTTGTGGGAAGCACTATCTGCTATGCTTTCATGCAGGCTGTTGGTCTTGTTAATGATCATGCGGAAGATTGTTGGAAATCTTGAAGCAGTGAGCTCTTGTATTTCTCTGGATAATACTCTTTTACTCTGACAATTGTTGGATTTAGCCCTCTTTTTGCAAGCGTCTCTCTTAATTTTTCTTCATCGACTTTTTGGTCGTATCCTAAACAGATAACGTCTGGTTTTTCTTGTTCTACTATCTTCAGTTTGTCTCCTTCGTTGCCCAATATTGCTTTATCCACGATTTTCACTTTTTTTACTGGTGCTAGTCTTTCTTGTTCTGTGTGTTTTGGTTTTCCTTTTTCTTTGATAACTGAAGAATCGCGTGCAACTACGACAATAAGGTAGTCTCCGTGTTGTTTTGCCTGTCTGAAGTAGTCTAAGTGTCCGTTGTGCAGTATGTCAAATGTGCCTGTGCACATAACTTTCTTCATAAGTCGTACTTCCCATACAGCATAATTATATCTTTCTGTTATTTAAGAGTAATTTATGGTGAAAGAACAGTGAACGGATGAGTGATGGCGACCGCGTGCGCAACTCCCATCACAACACGGGCCTCATGCTGAGCGCATAGCTATATGCTTTGGCCCCTCCAATGTTTTTATTTGCCAGTTATTGAGTTCCAGATTCGTGACCAAAGGCCGGGTTTCGATAGTTCTGGTAGAGGTTTTAGTGTTGGCTCGTTAGCCTCTTCAGTAACGCCGAATAGGCAGCCGTTTAGGCACCGGATAACTTTTGCATTGCAGGTATCGTATCCATGCTGGCGTGCTTGAGAATCTTCAGGCAAGGTTATGAGGCATTCTTGGTATTCATTTTCGCAGCTTTGGCAACGTGATTCTGGCTGGCGCGGGCATTCTGGCCGCAGTATTTCGTCTCTTGGCATTATTGCGGTTACTTGTGGTGGTGCGGTAGGAGCAACTTCTGCAGGTGTTATGTAAGCCGTGACTAGGCATCTTTTTACCATGCATCCTTGGAATTGTCTTTCATCTTTGCCGTAGTCTAGTCTGCAAATGTCTTCGCAGGACACTACGACTGGTCTTGGGTGTCCGCATTCTCGTATATAGCATTCTCGAATTTTGGCGGGGACGCCTCTGAATGCGTTCTCGCATGATTCTTCGCAAGTTTCAGGTGGTTGGCAGTCTTGTAAGCATTGTTCGAGTTCAGCAGGGTTATTGTTTGAGATTCTTTGACGGCATGAGTCTTCGCAGCTGGGCGTTTCTTTTGGTGTTGTTATTTTCTCTGGTGTGCATTCTTCTCTGCACATATTATCGCAATTCGCGGCAGATGCTGTTTTGGAGCTCATACAGTAATTATAACAGTCGGCGTAGCATTTTTCGTCCAATTCTTGTGCAAGTGCGCTTGCTGCTAATAGAACAAATAATAGTAGTACGGCGTATTTCATAGTCTCACCTTTTTTAAGATATTAAGTGTGTAGATGTAGCCTGGGTTTATTAAATTATTTGGCTTTCTTCTGGAATTCCGTGTAGCCGCAGCCGCCGCAATACAATCGTCCTTCGTGTTGTGCCATGAAGAATCCTTGTCCGCACTTAGGGCAGCTCTTATTTTTCCTTTCTAATTTATCGCCTTTCTTCTCGTACAATTTCCAGATTCCTTTTTTGGGTGGTCCTTTTTTCGCTGGTGCTGTTTTTTTGTCTGCCATTAATCATCACTTCGCTGGTGCAGCTGGTGCCGTTCCGGGCGCTGCTGCTTTTTGTTTCTTTTTTGGCTCTATCTTGTCGAATTGTTCTTTTGATGTGTAAGCGTATGCTTCGAATTTGGCTTTAGAGCCTCCAAATTCGCCGAATATGTGCCTTATCGCTACTACTTCTTGTCCAACGCCTAACTTTTTAGCTAGTTCTTCCAGCAACTGCTTGTTGCTTGGTGTTGCTCCTTGGAATGTTAATTCTCCGTGAAGTTCTTTTCTGTTTAATAGTGGGTTTTCTTTCTGTGTTGTTATGTTTAGTTCCATTATGTCACCTTGATTGCGTATTCGCCTTCTGCTTCTGCGCCGATTTTTTTGGCTATTCCGCTTTGTTTTGCGTTTATTACGTATATTCTTCCTTTCCAGTTTGTTACTGAGTGTGTTGTCTTGCAGAGTGGGCACTCATCGCCGTCATAGAAGTACTTGCATCTTTTGCATGCTTTCTTTTTACTCATGTTTCTTCTCCTTGGCTTTCTTTTCAGCTTTAGGCGCTTCTGCAGCTGGTGCTTCTTCTGCTGTTATCCATTCCAGTTTGCCAAGTCCTGGTTGTCTCATTGTAAGGCCGATTTTCGGGTTTGTAACATCTTTGAACGATACTGCGATGACTCTTGCTCTGCAACCGTCTCCTATTTTTAGTGCTCTTTTGCTGTCTCTTCCGCTTAAGGTTTTCTCTTTTGCAAATGTTACGAAATCGTCCATTGTTTGTGATATGTGTATCATTCCGTCTATTGGTCCTAGTGTTATGAATGCTCCGAAGTCTGCGATATCTTTTATCTTTCCTGGCAATATTTCTTGTAGTTCTGGCTGGAATACAAGCAGCTCGAATGTCGTATCGTAGTAGCTTGCTCCGTCTCCTGGGATTATGATTCCTTCTCCTATGTTTTTGATGCTTGATACGTCTATTACAACGCCTAGGGCAGGGTCTATCATGCCGTCATACTTTTGCTTGACTGCTTTCAAGACTGCTTCTTTTACGTCGAACGTGAAAAACCTTGGTGGTACTCTTACGTGGTCGTTTACTTCTGTTTTGTAAAACATTTTTGTCTCCATCAATAACGGGTAGTTAGAAGAAACCCCCGTTATCTCATCCTATAGAGGAAAAACCAGTTGCCTCTTTATAAAGGTTACGCCCCGACGACTTCCAACTTGTCCTTCCCCCTAATAATAACAACATCCTGTCCTTTCTTCTTCAATCTGCGCTTTAATTCTTTGTCCATAGTGGCTATCATGTAATTTTCATCTGCCATCGCAAGCAATAAATTGTCTGTATGCCCGCCTGTTGTTGGTATTATTGTGACTTTCTTGGTCATCAATATTGTCTTGGCTAGTTTTGCTTGTAGCCCTTCTTTTTTCCCGCGGGCAATAATCACGTCCAGTTCTTCCATCGTTCTATCTAGTATTGCAACTTCAAAGTTAAAGTCTAGTATTCTTGTCAGCTCGGAATGTATGTCGACTCTGTGCTTCGCGCATTCTACAAAGAAATTAGTGTCTATGAGGATGGTTTTCATATTTCCAGCTGACGATTGATGATAGGATTATGCTGTACAAGATGAACGCGAATGTCATGTCGACAACTGTTGACATTCCTTCTATGTTGTAGACTGCTATGAGGAATAGGACTGCTGCTGTTGCGACTCCTTTTGGCGCATTCAAAGACATGTAGATTATTTCGTTGAGCGTGTATTTATCTGAGTGTACGCTCACCCATGTTGCTAGGAATCTGATTGCCGTGTATGCTACTAGTAGTATTATTGATGTTATGAAGAATTCTTTTGTGTATGGTATTTTGATTATGAGTCCTGTAAGTATGAACACTAGAATGAAGAGTGCTTTTGTGAACACGCTTTCTACTCCTAGTAGTGTGATTTTTTCTTTGACGTACGCGTTTCCGAAGAATAATCCGAGTGATGTGACGGCTAGTACTCCTGAGCCTCCTAAATTCTCGGCCAGCACGTATGATAGTAGTGCTGCGATTATTACTGCTAGTGGTGAATAAACTTCTGCGTAAACTTTTTGTACGAGTTTGAAAAGCACTACTCCTATGAATACGCCTGTTCCTATTCCTACTATGAAATTTAGTAAGAATGGCACTGATTGTTCTATTATTTCTGCGAATATTCCCCCTTTGATATTTTTCATGAGGTCAAGAACTAAAAATGGCAGGATAACCGTCAATGGCGTGTTGAATATGCTTTCAAGCTTCAGTAATGTCAGCGCTCTTGATTTGCCTCCGAGTTCTAGTACGAGTTCTGGTGATGTTCCTGTCATTAGTGCTGCGAACAATAAACTACTCCAGATTGGTATTTGTAGTATGTAGTGTGCTGATGCTGTGAATAGAACCATTGTGAAGATTGTGAATACGAATGTGAACTTGAGTGCTTTCCAGCTGAACGTGTCTAAATCTCTTAATCGCAGTCTTGCCGTGCTGTCGAATACTATCATTGCAAGGGCGAGTATCGCGAGGCTGTTCAGAAAGACTTCTGGAAATTGTATTAGTGGTGCGTTCTTGTACTCGATGCTGCCGAAGAACATTCCTGCTAGCAATAAAAGAAATGCATCTGGTAGTCTTAGCCTGTTTCCTATCCATGAGCAGATGACTCCTACGAATAGTAATACTGCTATTGCTGTTGTTATTACGAGTGCATCTTGCATGTATTAAATGCGGGCTGGAGTCTATATAAACTTTTATCACCACTAAGCTTTTTAAACAGTTTTGCGTTTGTTCAAGTAATGCGCTATCAATCTATTTTTGCTGAAGTGTTGAAAGGTATTGTTCCGTCTAGTGATGAGCGTGCTAAAGTTCTCGCACAAGTCAACAATTTTCTTAACAATCTTAATGCTGAACTCAAGCGTGTGAACGTTAAAGCCAAGGCAATGATTGGTGGTAGTTATGCTAAGGACACTTGGCTTGCTGGTGATTATGATGTTGATGTTTTTGTGAAGTTTAATCTTGTGCATAAAGAGCAAAACTTGGCCGATTTACTTGAAAAGGCGCTGAAGAAGTGGCGTCATGAGCGTATTCATGGCAGTCGTGATTATTTTTGGGTTAGGAATGGTATAAAGTATGAAATCGTGCCAGTCCTTGACATTCAGAAGGCTGGCCAGGCTGAAAACGTTACTGATTTTTCTCCGTTGCATGTTGCTTGGGTTAACAAGTATGGCAAGAAGTTCAAGAATGATATTCGTTTAATCAAGAAGTTCTGTAAAGGCGCGTCTTGTTATGGTGCTGAGAGTTACATTCGTGGTCTCTCAGGGCATGTTGTTGACATTCTCACTATTTACTATGGTGGCTTTTTGCCTTTGTTGAAAGCGTCTGTTAAGTGGAAGCCTAAAGTCGTCTTGGACTACAATAATGAGTTTAAGGGTAATGCTTTGTTGATGATGAATAAGAGTAAGACTGAGGGTCCTATGGTTTTGGTTGACCCGGTTCAGCCTGGCAGGAATAGTGCGGCTGCGTTGACTAATGAAAATTTTGATAAGTTTGTGAAAGCTGCTAAGTCTTTTCTAAAAAAGCCAAGCGTTTCTGCTTTTGTTGAGAAGCAGGTTGATTTTGACAAGTTGAAGAAGAAGGGCCATCTCATTAAAATCTCAGTTAGAACGTTAGACGACAAGGAGGATGTTGCTGGCACTAAGTTCGTGCGTGCATTCGAGCACGTTCGTGTCCAACTGAAAGACTTTCAAGTTAAGGATTCTGGTTGGCTGTGGGATAAGAAAGAAGCAGGATTTTGGTGGTTTGTTCTTGGCAGTAAGCAATTGCCTGAATATTTCGACTGGTCTGGTCCTCCAATAAAAATAAAGCCTGCTGTTATTTCTTTTAAGAAAAAGTACAAGAGGACTTTCGTTAAGAAAGGGCGCGTCTGGGCCAGAGTCAAGCGCGTAGAGCGTTCTCCTGAGCAAATCTTGAAGCGTTTATTCAGTGAAGAGTTTGTTAAGTCTAGGGTTAAGAGTGTGAAGTTATGAATGGGTTGTGGTGGGCTGCTTTGTTGAGTATGACTCCTATTGTTGAAATGCAGGGCGGCATTCCTGTTGCTCTTGCTTCTGGCGCTAGCCCTTTGACTGCGTTTGTTGTTTGTGTTGTTGCTAATTTGTTGGTTATGCCTTTGTTGTTTTTCTTCCTTGAAGAAATTCATCATCGTTTTTTGCATTTTAAGGGTTATCAGTCTTTGTTTGATAAGTTTATGGAGCGTACTCGCAGGAAGGTGAAGCCGTTGGTGGACAAGTATGGTTTGTATGGTCTTATCGTGCTTGTTGCTTTGCCTGGTCCTGGTACTGGTGTTTATACTGCTACGTTTGCTGCCTGGTTTTTTGGTTTGAAAAAGGTTAAGGCGTACTTGGCAATTTCTGTTGGCATGGTTATTGCTGCTTCTCTTGTGCTTGCTGTGAGTTTGGGAGTTATGAATGGCTGGAAGTTCTTGGCCGGCTAAACTATATTTCTGACTACCCATAATGTTTTATTGGCGTTATTTTTCGTACTATTATGCGTGTATTCGAGAAAATAGTGCCTTTTTTGCAGGAGCGGTTGCAGAGTTCTGGTAGTGTTATTTTGGTTGGCTCGCGCGAGCGTATTCCTATTCGTTCTGATGCTTTTGTTCCTGTAACATCTGAGCTTAAGCCTGTTCATGTTGTTTTTGTTGATGGCGGCAATGGTGAAATCTTGAAGGGTCCGAATGTTAGTGTTCAGTTTGTTCGTTTGTACGCTACTTGGTATCATAATAATGTGAGAGTTGAATCTGAGCTGAAAGAGCGTGTTGTTGTAGTCATAGCTCAGAAGAAGGATGTTGATGTCGTGTTTGAGTCAAAAGTGTTTGACCTTGATGGGAATGAGTTGTCTTCTCAGTTTTTTGACCCGTTTGATCCTGCGTTGGCTTTGTCTGGCAGGAGGGCTGATCCTGCTTCTGTTGCTTCTTATGTTAGAAAGCTTTTGGAACTTGGTTTTGCCGAGTCTGTTATTGAGCGTTTGCAGCAGGGTGATATTTTGGTTCGTGATGGTGATTTGGAGAGTTTTGGCAGTGCTGTTGAGGAAAGAATTAAGTTTTTAAGATTGGTTGCTGATAAGAAGAAGGTTGTTGTTATCGGCCTGTCAAAAACGTCCACTTTGTGTACTGATAGCGGTAACAGTGCTGTTTTTGTTTTGAGCAAGCTTTCTCCAACTGGTGTTTGGGTGTATTATACTGGTGGCAAGGTTGGTTTTGTCAAATTGCACCCTTTGTCTAATTATGTCTTCAGGTGTGATGTTTTGCAGCAGGACAAGGATGCTTTGTTGTATGCTGTTCCTTTGCTTGTTGCTAATTCTTGTGACCCGGCTTTTCTAGGTTACCCGTATGGTTTGGTGGAAGCGGACAAGTTTGCTCAAGTGCCAAAGGATGAGCTTTCTCAGTTGCGCGTTCGTTTTGCCGTTCAATCAAGAGAGGTTTTCAAATCTATAGAGGCCGCGTTGGACGCTCATGATGTGCTAAACTCCTTTTGAGTAATAACATAGTTTTTTATGTGATTTCCTGATATGTACTATTAATTTCAAAAGGAGGTATTGGTTATGGATGCGAAAACAGGTCATTGGGCTTTCTTAGTGGGTGTTGCTTTGTGCATTATTGCTGGTTTTGTTCCGCAATTGCAGACGTATAAGATTACGTGGATTATCGTTTTCTTGGGACTCATTGTTGGTTTGTTGAACATTACTGCCAAGGAGACTCAGGAATTCCTTATTGCAGCAGTTGCTCTTATTATCGCAGCTGATGTTGCAGGTGATATTATTGCTCTTGGCTCTATTGCGCCGATTTTTGGCAACATTATCACTTTTGTCTTCCCTGCTGCTTTAATCGTAGCGTTGAAGACTATCTGGGAATTGGCAAGTTCGTAAAGTTTTTATATTACCTTTTTTTTTAATTAATTAAATTTGTAGTGGTGAGTTGAAGTGAATTACGACAGAACACACATTGAATCATTGAAGCGAAGACAGCCAGTGCGTCATTTTCCTTACTTGACGGTATTCGTGATTCTTGCCGTTCTTGTTTTTGGCTTGTTGTCAATAATAAGTTAATGAGCTATTCTAGACATCATTCCTGATTTCTTGGCGTTTTTGATTGACCATGCAAAGAATGGCCAGGCCAGGCAGAAATAGGCTGCTGTTATGAAGAATGCGTGCCAGAGAGTGCCTGTTGCGACTGGCGTGCCTGTTGCTATTGCTCTTGCTGATTCGAAGATGTATGTGAATGGCATGATTTCTGTTATCCACCTGATTGCTTCTGGGAATAGTTCTCTGTTGAAGAATGGCGCTGATAGGAAAATGAATAGTTGCAGCAGGCTCCAGCTTAGGAACCCGTATTCTCTGCCTACTGAGAGTATTATTCCTGTGATTATTACAGCAAGGGCTAGCGAGCCCAGTAGTGCTATGCCGGCAAGGGTTACAACAACTTTTATGTTGGCAAATAACGGTGCTCCGAACGCGTTGGCTACGAAGAGTAAAAGTGTGCCTATGGTAATGGCTATCGTCGTGCTTGTTGCAAGTTTTGCAAGCAGATAATCAAATTCTGATACTCCTGAAACTAATATTTGTTTGATGTTGAATGTCCATAGGTCTTCCATTATGAGTATGTTGGCTTGTTGTTGTGCGAGTTGGCAGAAGCTCCAGAACAGGTTTACTGTTAGTACTATGAGTCCTGCTTCTATTGCGTATTGTTTGCTGTGCAGGGCGAATAATCCCCATATGAGCATGGTTGTGAGTGGGAAGTAAGTTATTTCCAGCAGTCTCCATTTTACTCTTCTTATTATTAGCGCATCGTTTTTGATTAGGGCAATTATGTTGTGTAGATTCATTGTTCTCCTAGTACTTTGATGAAGTAGTCCTCCAGTGTTGGTTTTTTGATTGAGATGTCTTTGACTAAGTATCCTGCTTTGTGTACTTCTGCCATTAGCGTGCTCATTGCGTCTTCGTCGTGCAGTGTTGCTCTTACTCTGTTGCCTTTTACTTGCAGGCCGTGTTCTTTTGCAAATGCTGCTGTTGGTTTCTTGTCAAGCGTCAATATGATGTCGTACGTGGCAAAGTGTTTTAGTTTGACTTCTTTAACTTCTCCTACATCGACTATTTTTCCTTCGTAGATGAATGCTATTCTGTCGCATAGTTGTTCTACTTCGTGCATGTAGTGGCTTGTCAATAGTATTGTCATTCCTTCTTCTTTGTTGAGTCTTTGTACTTCATTTCTGACGTTTCGTGCGACGTCCGGGTCAAGTCCTAGTGTGGGCTCGTCCATCAGAAGGAGTTTTGGCTTGTTCAGGAGTGCTTTTGCGAATGCTACTCTTAGTCTTTCTCCTGTGCTGAACCACGTGATTTTTCTATCCAGTAAGTGTTCTAGTTTTAGTAGTGTGACGAGTTCGTTTATTCGTTCTTTTTTGTTTGGTATGTTGTATATGTTGGCGAAAAAGTTTAATACGTCTCTTGGAGTCATTGCCCAGTGGAATTGGCTTCCTCCTGCTACTACGTTGATTTGTCTTAGGACGTCTGGGCTTGGTGGTTGTCCTAGTATTGTTACGTTTCCTTCATCTGGTGTTAGCAGGTTGAGCATCATATTGATTAGTGTCGTTTTTCCTGCTCCGTTTGGTCCTAGTAAGCCGAAGACTTCTCCTTGTTTTACTTCTAGGCTGACGTTTGATAGTGCTTTTATCTCGGTATTTTTTATTATGAACGTCTTGCTTACGTTAGAAACTGTTATTGGATTCATTTTTGTGGGAGATTTGTGGTTGTTTAAATTGTTATTGTATATTCTTTAACCTATAAACCATAATGTTTAAATACGTTCTTGACACTTTTTGGTTAAAAGAGGTTTTGTTATGAAAGAGGATAAGTCAAAGTCTTTTATCTTGTGGTTTAACGAGCTTGGTATAGAGGACATTCCTCTTGTTGGCGGTAAGAACGCGTCTTTGGGCGAGATGTATCGTAATCTTACGAAGAAGGGTGTTAAGGTTCCTAATGGTTTTGCTGTTACTGCTTATGCTTACAGGTATGTTCTTGAGAAGTCTGGCGCGATGGAGCATTTGAAGTCTGCTTTGCGCGGTCTGAACGTTAAAAACATCAAGGCTTTGGCTGAAGCTGGTAGAAAAGCTAGAGATATTGTTTTGCACTGCGAATTTCCTCCTGAATTGCAGGTTGCTATTACTGATGCTTATCAGAAGCTGTCAGGCGACTACAAGCAAAAAAACACGGACGTTGCTGTTCGTTCTTCTGCTACTGCTGAGGACTTGCCCGAAGCTTCTTTTGCTGGACAGCAGGAGACTTTTCTTAACATTCGTGGTAATCATGAGTTGATTGATGCTTGCAAGCGTTGTTTTGCTTCTTTGTTCACAAATAGAGCGATCGCATACAGGGCCGAGCACAAGTTTGACCATTTCAAAGTTTATTTGAGCATTGGCGTTCAGAAGATGGTTCGTTCTGATTTGGGCAGTGCGGGTGTTATATTCACGTTAGATACTGAAACTGGCTTCCCTAATGTTGTTTTTGTTACTGGCAGTTATGGTCTTGGTGAGAGTGTTGTTCAGGGTGCAGTTAATCCTGATGAGTTTTATGTTTTCAAGCCGACTTTGAGGAATGGTTTTAAGCCTTTGATTGACAAGCGTCTTGGTGAAAAAGCCACAAAGATTATCTACACTGATGAGGGCACTCATCCTATCAAAAAGATTGATACTCCGATGGAGGACAGGAAGAAGTTTTGTCTTTCTGATGATGAAGTTCTTACGCTTGCTGAGTGGGCGATGACTGTTGAGGACCATTATAGCCAGAAGAAGGGCAAGTGGTGTCCTATGGATTTGGAGTGGGCTAAGGACGGTCAGACTCAGGACTTGTATATTGTTCAGGCGCGTCCTGAGACAGTGCAATCGCAAAAGAACCGAAACATTATCGAAGAATACAAATTGTTGCAGAAGGGTAAAGTTCTGACTATGGGCAAGAGTGTTGGCAACAAGATCGCGCAAGGGCCTGCTCATGTTATAAGGGATGTTAAGGATATTGCCATGTTTAAGTCTGGCGAAGTGCTTGTTACTGAGATGACTGACCCTGATTGGGTTCCTATCATGCGTATTGCTTCTGCGATTGTAACAAATAGGGGCGGCAGGACTTCTCATGCTGCTATTGTCAGCCGTGAGCTTGGTCTTCCTTGTATTGTTGGTACTAATAATGCCACGCAGGCTGTTAAGAATGGTCAGAAGGTTACGGTTAGTTGTGCTGAGGGCGAGCATGGTATTGTTTATGATGGCATTTTGAAGTTTAAGGTTGATAAGATTGACGTGCAGAAGGCTCCAAGGCCGAAGACGAAAGTTATGATGAATATTGGCGATCCTGATCAGGCTTTTGATTTGAGCTTTTTGCCTAATGATGGTGTTGGTCTTGCGCGTGAGGAGTTTATTGTTAATGAGTACATTAAAATTCATCCTATGGCGCTTATCAAATTTGATCAGGTGAAGGATGAGGATACTCGAAAGCAGATTGAAGAGATGACTTCTGGTTATAAGGATAAAAAGCAGTTTTTTGTTGATAAGCTCTCAATGGGTGTTGGCATGCTTGCTGCAGCGTTTTTCCCTAAGGATGTTATTTTGCGTTTCAGCGATTTTAAGACTAACGAATACGTCAATTTAATCGGCGGTAAGTATTTTGAGCCTAAAGAGGAAAATCCGATGATTGGCTGGCGCGGTGCTTCTCGTTATTACAAGCCGGGTTACCAGGCAGGTTTTGAGCTTGAGTGCAAGGCAATTAAGAAAGTGCGCGAGGAGTTCGGCTTGACAAATCTGAAATTGATGATTCCTGTCTGCAGGACTATTGAAGAAGGCAAGAAAGTTCTGGCTATTATGAAGGAGAACGGTCTTCAGCAGGGCAAGAATGATTTGCAGGTTTATGTTATGTGCGAGATTCCTAGCAACGTTATTCTTGCTGACGAGTTTTGTGATATTTTTGACGGTTTCAGCATTGGCAGTAATGATTTGACGCAGATGACTCTTGGTGTTGATCGTGACAGCGCGCTTGTTGCTGATATTTATGACGAGCGTAACGAGGCGGTTAAGCGTATGATCAAGCATGTTATTGAGGTTGCTAAGGAAAGAAAGAAAAAAATTGGCATTTGCGGTGACGCGCCGTCTACTTATCCTGAGTTTGCCGAGTTCTTGGTTGATTGCGGCATTGACAGCATTAGTTTGTCTCCTGACGCGATTGTCAGAACGCGTGTTGTTATCGCAAATCATGAGAAAAAGAAGAAATAATTCTTTGATTTTCTTAAAGTGGGGTAGTAACAAACATTTATAAGTAAAAACATCGATTTATTTTCTATATGTCGGAAAACCTAATTACCGAAAACAATCAGCATCTTTTGCTAAACTTGCACAGGATTTACGATCATGCTCAAGAAGCACGGGGTGGTTCTTGACATGGCAAGTCGTGGACGTCCAATTAAGTCTGAAGTCAGGCAGAACAGAGCAGAACAAAGTTCTGCGAGTTCTGACGAACCTGTGGAGCGGTTCTAATGGCGAGTCGTGGAAGACCTATAAAATCGGAGGTTCGTCAGAACGTGATTGAAATCTTGAGCGTTATTGGTTCTGCGTATGGTTATCAGATTCACAAATATTACAATGAATTGTTTCCATCTTGCACAAGAGAAAACATTTATTATAATTTGAGAAAAGGCGTTAAGCTTGGCGAGTTTGAGCTTGCGGAAATAAAGCAGGAGAAGGGTGCGTATTCTTGGGGTACTGTTGTTGAAAAGAAGTATTACAAGCTCGGCCCTAAGGCTGTTGTTCGTGGCAATCCTAAGGTTAAGGACTTCTTTGATAAGTTGAAGCCGAAGTCTCAAAAATCGTAGATTTTTGATGAATGTCGAAAACGCATTTCATTTTCGAATAAGTAATTATTTCTCATCCATGCCTTGTAGAATTATCAAATCTTGCGTGGTTAATTTTTCGCCTTTTCTGAATTTTTGTTGAATTTCTGCTTGCAATTCTGATAGTTTCTTTCTCTTCTGTTGTTCTGTCTTAATATGATCTTCTTTTACATCCTCGCCGAGTTGTATTTTGAGCTCGTTGAATTGTTTCTTTTTCTCATCGAGTCCCGGCAGCTTCTCTTCAAGCTCTTTTTTCTTGATTTCAATTTGTTTGTTCAACTCGCCTTCTTGTTTTTTTAATTCATCAACTTTTTTGCTGATTTCCATTAGTTTTTCATGTTTTTGTTGTGAGTTTCTTGCTTTTTCTTGTATGATTGCGTGTAGTGAGTCTGATTTGTCTTTTAGCTGGTCTATTTCTTTGCTTAACCCTCTTGTTTCGCCCCATAGCCCGCTCATTGCTTCTATTTCTTTGAGCTTTTTTTCCATGCTTCTGATGATTTTCATCAGCGCTTTTTCTTTTTCAAAGCTCAATCCTTCTGTTTCTATTCTGTATTGTGCTCTTTCTATTTCTTGTTTTATCTTTCCGGGATTTTCTCTTACGGCGTGTTTTGTTTCTACTTTTTTCTTCTCGCCGTGTATTTTTTTGAAAGCTTCAATTTTCTGTTTTATTTCAGTTGCCAGTTTGGCTCTTTCTTCTTTTGCTTGTTTGACTTCTTTTGTCAGAGAATCGCGTTCTTGTCGTAATTGTTTTATTTCGCGTATAAATCCAGAAATTTGTTTGCCTAGAGGGTTGCGTTGTTCGAAGAACTTTTCTTTTTGGTCGTTTAACTCATTAAGTGTGCTTCTCAGTGTTTTTATCTCTGTTTGAAGCGCATCAGTTTGTACTTTTAGCTGCTGTTTCTCTTGCGTTGTCAACATTCAATTTCCTCTGGCTAATTAAAGTAAACATAAAAAAATTTAGCCGAAGAGTGCGCTTAGGCCAGCTGCTGCTTGTTCTTCTGACTTTTTATCGTCTTCAGCTGACTTTTTCTTGTCTTCTTTCTTTTCGCCGGCTGGTGCTGCTGCCACAGGTGCTGCAACTGCTACTGGTGTTGCTGCTTTCTTCATAGCTTCGTCAATGTTGACGCCTGATAGGCTTGCAACTAGTGCTTTGACTTTTGCGTCTTCTGCTTTGACGCCTGCTGCTTCTAGCACTTTTTTGACGTTTGCTTCTTCTACTTTGTGTCCTGCTTTGTGGATGAGCAAGGCCGCGTATATATATTCCATTTTTGTTGCCTCCAAGTAATATTATTGAGCTGGATTTCCTTCTGCGAGTTCCGGAGTTGTGATTTTGCTTTCTTCTCCGAGTGCTTTTGCTTCTCTGTATGCTTTTGCGATAAATACTTCGACGTTGTCTTTGGTTATGTATCCAATGTCGACTGCAACGTTGAGTGCTTCGCTTGATGCGCCAATTAAATCTAGCATGAACTTTGTTTCGTCTATGTCTAGGATTGATCTTGGGTATATGATTCCTTTTTCGTACACACAGCTTAAGTCTAGGCCTATTTCCATTGGCTCTATGCCTAGTCTTTGCAGCATGCTTGCTAGTTTTGCGTTGATTGGCTCTCCTTCTCTGACTACTGTGACTTCTTGTTTGATTGCGACTTTTCCTGCTTCAACTCCTGCTTTGATTCCTAATGCGGCAAATTCAGAAATGACTGGTCCTGGCGTGAATGGTGTTGGTCCTGGTTGCAGGGTTATGTCTCTTGGTGCTGTTTGTCCTGCTTTTGCTGCTGCTGGTGTTTTGCTTCTCTTGATTATCTTGTAAAGTTCGAATGGGTTTTCTTTTGTGAACATTAGTGCTGGCATTCCTTTGATTAGTTCGATTAATTTCTCGCCGTCTGCGAGTTTCAAGTCTTTTAGTCCGTGTTGTATAAGCGTTTTTCTTGTCATTACCAGCTCAACTTTTCCTCTTAGCTGTTTTTTCATTTGTAACAGGCTGCCTGCTGGCATGTTTTCCATGTTTAGGAGTCCAATTATCGGGTAGCTCTTTCCTAGTGTGACTATTTTTTTGACTACGTCTTTCTTTTCAGCAGAAGCTTTGCAGGTTTTCGCCGTGCTCATTTAACTGCCTCTTTTGGTTTTTCTTTTGCCATTTGTATGCCTTCTTCTGTTATTCGTACTGGCGGGCTCATTGTTAATTTGAGCATGATTGATCTGATGTTGAATGCTTCTTGTGGTAGTTTTTGGAAGACGCTTGTGTAGATGGCCAGCATGTTCTCTGCCAGTTGTTCGTCCGGCATGTCTTCTGTTCCTACCATGATTTTGACTGACGGTTGCAGTCTTGCAGAAACTTTTACTGTTCTTTTCAATGTTTCACTTAGTACTCTCAAGTTTGCGTTCGGCGGCACTACACAGCCTGCCTTTGGGTTCGGCATTTTTCCTCTTGGTCCGAACACTCTACCAAATACTTTTGCAACGTCTGGCATGATGTTCGCCTGAGCGATGAAGTAATCGTATTCTTTTGCGATTTTTTTGATTTTTTTCTTGTCTGCTGCGTATTGTGGGAATTGGTCGTATAGAATTACTAGGTCGCAATTGTCTTTTGCTTGTGTTCCAAGCTCTGGTCCGACTAACGCGCCGACTTTTGTCTGTTTGCCTTTATCGAATGGTAGTTTTACCCATGTTTCTATTTGTTCTTCTGGCTTTTTCAAGTCCAGGTTTTTCAAGTTCATTATGAAGTCGAATTTTTGTTTGAACTTGCGTTTAGGTAAAGATCTCAATGTCTGAATTGCTTCGATAAATCGTTTTTTATCCATTATATTAGCTCCCTTCCACCTAGGTGGTTAAGTTATTGGGAATACTATTCAGCGACGATAGGTGGTTTATAAACATTACGGTCTGGTTGCTTTGTACCACCAAAACAGTGTTCCCGCGCTTAGTATTGCTGTGTACACGCTCATGCCGTATAGCATGACTTTGTGGTCTGGTTCGTATTGCGCGCCTATTGCTGAGGCTACGCTTCCGGCCGCGAATAATGCCGTGAAAAGGCCGTAAAATGTGTTGCTTGCCTTGATTCTATTTTCCAAATCTTCGTTCTCTGTTTCCATACTCTTCAATACAAGCTATTACGTCTTCCTTCTCTATTTCCGGCCAGAATTTCTCTATAAACATTAATTCTGAGTATGTGCTTTGCCAGGGTAGGAAGTTTGATGTTCTTTGTTCTCCTCCTGTTCGTAATATTAAGTCTGGTGATGAGGCTAGCCATAGGTGGTGTTCAATTTCTTTTTCATCAATCTTGGCTGGGTCTATTTTGCCTTCTTTGGCTTCTTGTGCTATTTTCTGCACGGCATCAATAATCTCCTCTCTTCCGCCGTATGCCATCGCAAAGTTCACTCTTTTGGAGCTGTTTCCCTTAGTTGCTGCCATGACTTTGTTCTGTAATTCCTGTAAATCCTTTGGCAGCATCCATTGCCTTCCTATGAAGTTTATTCGTATTCCTTTTTCCTGTAGTTCCTTGAGTTTTTCTGGCTCTAATAGCATACTGCATTCTTTTCTGAATACGTCCATCAGGTAGTCGAATTCTTCCTTCGGCCGGTTAAAGTTCTGTATTGAGAATATGTATGCTGTTACTTCTTCTACGCCTAGTTCGAAGCACCAGTCTGTGAACTTTCTGAACTTTTCTGCTCCCCATTCGTGTCCTTTCCAGGGTTTTAGCATTAGTCGTTTGGCAAATCGCCTATTCCCGTCGACGATAACTCCTATGTGTCTTGGTACTGTCATTTCTTCACCTGTTCGTACAAGTGCAAAAATTGTTCGTTGCTCAGCTTGAGTCCTGCTTCCAGTACTAGCGAGGCCAATTTCTTAGCGTTTTCGTCTTGTCTTTCTTCTGGTGTAAAAGTGAGTAGTTGTTGTAGTGTGTGGTCGCAGAGGTAGCCTTCGTTCATTCCGAGTACGATTTTTTTGGTGTTTTGTCGTACTGTTTTCTCATTCAGGTCAACTATTACGTTTTCTTGTTTCAGTAAGTTGCCATCGCGGATAAACCCGTGGTTAGAAAGCTCTTGTGCTACTGCTTCTACTATTGCTGGTTGTAACCCGATAGGTAGTTCTGCTAATCCTTCAGAATATCTTGACAAGGTTTGTGTTTTTCCTAGGTATTTAGAAACGCGTTGTCTGCTTCCCCAGGGTGTCCATTCGTTTTCGACTAGGTAGGCGTATGGTCTTCCTTTGATTTTTTTGACGCGTACAAACATGTTCTAGGCACTATGGTGTTCATTTATTAATATTATGATTTTTCGCGAAGCGACATTTCGAGCGTTAGCGAGTCGTGGTGCTGTGAAAAAGAAAGATTTTACTTCAATTCTTTAGACTCTGCCTTTATCTTTTCCAGCTCTTTTTGGAGTCTTTTTGCAGCTGCTATCAGCGTCTTGCGCGTGTCTGCTCCGTCTGTTTCTAGAATGAATCTTGGAAGTTCAATCAATGGGTGATCAATCGTATAGGCTGCCATTTTGACGTGTTCGTCGTTCCACAATTCTTTGCGGATTGCGTTGCTCATCGTGTGGCCTTCGCCTTTTATTTCGAAAATAAGCTTGTTTTTCTTTTCTTCGACGATGTTTATGTCCATGTTTCGTTCCTCCTTGGAGCTTATTTATAAATCTTATGGCTTAATGCGATTATCTGAGCGATTGCCGTTATTGCTGCTGTTTCTGTGCGGAGTATTGTTGTTCCTAGTGAGACTGTCGTGCATCCTGCTTCTTTTGCTGCTTCCAACTCGGCTTGTGTAAAGTCTCCTTCTGGTCCAACGATTAATAGCACTGATGCGCACTCGCAGTATTCTTTGTTTAGTGGGAGTCCTGTTTTGTGGCAGATGAACGCGTGATTGTAGTTCTTCACGGTGTCAAGTAACTTGCCGAATTCTATAGTCTCAGATATAGTAGGCACTATGCTTCTCTCACTTTGCGCACATGCTTCTAGTGCTACTCTTCTCAGTCGGTCTACTTTAGCTTCTCCTGGCTTTACAACGCTCCTTCCGCAGACTATAGGCACTATGTCGCTTACCCCTAGTTCGCTCACTTTCTCTACTAGAACGTCCATTCTTGCCCCTTTAGGAGCTGCTACTGCTAGTGTTATTCGTACTGCTGGCTCCGTTTGGGCTTTTACTTCGCGTTCTATTAGTACTGTGCCTTCTCTCACTTTTTGTGAATAAGTTGCCTCATATTCGTGTCCTTTGCCATCAAATATGCCTATTGTCTCCCCTTCTTTCAATCTGAGGACGTTCAGGTGCCTAACTTGGTCTCTAGAAATCGTTATTTCTTTGCCTTTCTGGGCTTCTGGAACGTATAGTCGAACTCTCACTTTTTACTCACAGATATTGTTTTTTTATTAATCTTCTGGTGCCAAATGGCGTTCTAATGCTGTTTCCTGCCAACTTGTTAGGCACCACTTACTTGACATTTTTCAAGGGCTTATTTCTGTCTTTTTACCCTGCCCATAAAAAACAAAAATCAAGTCTTGCGGTCCGGTCGCCACCATCGACCGCAAAACCTGATCGAACGTTTTGGTTGTTTGAAAGCAAGTATGCGTTAACCATTATATTAACCTTTCTGTCCTGTCCCAGTACCGTCCCAGTCCTGAGACGGTCCTGAGACTGTCCCAGTTCTCTATATAATATAGTCGTAGTCCCAGTCCCGAGATGGTCCCAAAATAGTCCCATTGTATTCTTGGGACTGTATTGAGACGGTCCTGAGACTGTCCTGAGACGTTCCCAAGACTGTCCCAAATGCGAACATTTATCGTCGATAAAACGCTCCCGGGACTATCCCAAAACATTCCCAGTCCCAGTCCCTCATCTGGGACCATCCCAGACCTCTGCAACAATAAAGTTTTTAAACAAGCTTCCATTAGTTTGTTTCATGTTCGATTTTTTTGGAACAAAAAAGCTGGCTGAGATGGACAAAGCTGTTTCACAGTCTTTCGAGAAGGTGAAGCACGATACTGATTCGTTGTACCAATGGATCAGCTATTTGCACCAGCAAAACCAGCAGGTTACCGAGCAGAATTCTGCTCTGAAGAGGTTAACCGAGGAGCAGAGGTTTGCTTTGAACGAGCTAAAAGTCACCGTTCAGCACTTGCCGAAGACTCCTCACGAGATTAAGCAGATTGTCGAGCAGTTCTACAATTTTGACCCGATTTTGCAGCGCATTAAGCACATCGAGCAAAAGGTGGAATTGCTAGAGATGAGGCGGGAGAAAACCCCGATTGCAGTCCGCCCTTTGGAATACCAATCACCTAGCGAGAGCACTGAAAGACAGTCCAGTTCTGCTTTGAAGGAAAAGCTCATGCGCAAGCTCGCCAGGAATAGCAAGGAATACATCAAAAACCTCGTTCTTGGCTTGGTGCACAAGTACTCGAAAATGGGTGCTTTGCAGCTGCGAGAAATCGTTGTTGAAGAGCAGGGCCTTTGTTCAAAATCGAGCTTTTACAGGATTCTTGAAGAGATGGAAAAAGAGCAGGCATTGCATATTGTCAGCGACGGCAAGCACACTGTTTATGTGGCTACTGCCCATCATTCTGAGCGCTAAAAACTTAATTTTTTTCCCTACCAAAACTCTTTTAAACATCTTCCCTTTCCAATTTCTTATCGACTAAATGGGGTGGTTGATATTAGCGACAAGCAAGAGGTATTGCTGTCGAGTGATGCAGTTGTATTCCGCCAGGAATGCTCCACAGTGCTTGAATGCATGCGTGATGAGTTGGATGACCACAGACTGGCCATCAACGAGAACACCGACGAGCAAGCAGCAACCAATGAGTTCCTGAACGAGCTTAACAAAAAGCTGGACAGGATTGCCGAGCGTGTTGACGAGCTTACTTTGCTTGTCAAAGGCGCTAAGGAAGAGTCCAAGTTCGAGCTTCAGCCTTTGTCTGGCAGGGAGAAGGAAGTCTTCCATGCTTTGTACGCTTTGACAGAGTCTCAGCCATACGCGTCTTACGAGCAGCTAGCTAGGAAGATGATGCTGGAAAAGAGCTTTGTTATCGCCCAGGTTACCGGCATGATCCAGAAGGGTATTCCTGTGCTGAAAAAGCATGATGGGAATGCTGTTTTCTTGAAGTTGGATGCTCAGTTCCGTGAGCGTCAGGCTAAGGAGAACATTGTCGGGCTTAATTCGGTTCTGACGTCTTGGCTTCCCCGTTAGAATTTCTTAATTTTTCTTTTTTTATCTCATTTTGCAATTGCTCGATTAGTCTGAAGCTTGAGTCGACATGGGCCTTCAAAGTTGCTTCTGCTTTTCTGAACGCTCCTTCGAGGTTTGTGCCGTTCAGCTCATACCCAATCACGACTTTTCCGCCGGCTACAAAGCTGGTTTTTTTCAATATCTGCAGGTCCAGCCAGCGTCGGAGATAATCGTACATTGTTTGTCGTTTGATGCCCGCATAGAGCGCCATTTCTTCGACTGGTACTACTGCGAGCTCTGGCTTTTTTTCCCTGTTTGCTTCTTTCTTTTTTTCGTAGAGTTGGAGAAGGAGTTTGTGCAGTTGTGCATTGCCGTCTTTTTTCCTCGGTGAAAGCCCGAATCTTGCTGTGAGCACTTTGGCTAGTTCTTCAACTTCTTGGTTGATTGGCTCTGCGTTTCCTAGCAAAAATTCCATGTCGGTTCACCTCTTTGTTGAAAGTTCAAAAAATCTTGAAGCATAAAAATTTTCCTATGATGCCTGTCCAGTGTCCACTGAAATCCCGACAGCTAAAACTTTTAGTTTTTGATTAAAACTTTTAATCAAAATGTTTTGGTTGTCAAAATTTTCTTTGCAAAACTGCCCATTTCTGCGTTAAACGGTCAAGGTTAAGACTTTTTTGAAAAAACGTGTTATGACCTTTCCAAGTGAGTATCTTTTTGCCTTGCTGGCAAAGAATTCGCAAGAAATCCCGACACTTTCAACCAACCCATTCCGAAACTGCCTTCCGCCCAACCGCATCTTTCTGCCATTTTCCCGTCAGCGCCGGCATTTTTCCTGTCTTTCTCCGATTTTGCCGACAAATGAGGTCAAGGGGGTCCTGCTGTGTACCCTTGGTTCTGCACTAAAAGTCGTAAAAGTTTGCAAGAAAAGCCCTTTTCTGGCGTAATCCCTGACAAGTCTAACTACCGTTTAGCGGTATGCTTTTTTGAGGATTTCTGCCAGTGCAATCATCGTGCTTTTTTCAAGGTCGCCATTGCTGTTTGTCTGGATTGCAATCGTCTCTCCAGGCATTATTTGCCTTTTAGCACGATCTTCGGTGCTTGTTCCAGGGACGTATCTTTCAATTGATGAAGCGTTTAATCCTGCAAGGCCGTTTCCGTTGAGAGAAAGGCGTACTTGTATTGCGCTTGGTGAATTGCCGTAGTATGTGCGTGTGAATTCGTGGTTGTTACCCATGACTGAAATTTCTTCTGCAGCTTGAGCTGGAAATCCCTGTTGCGGCACGTCGAATACGATGGCTAAAATTCCGCCGTTTCCTAACAATCTCTGGCGTGCTTCACACATGGATTTGTATGTTGGAGTTAGCTCGTATATGCGCATTCCTTCAAATTCTTCAACTAGCTTTGCTCCTTTTGCCTTGTATTCTGTGTCGAATGATGTGGTTTTTTCAAGTGTTGTAGTCATTTTGTCTTCCCTCGATAATTTTTTTCTGGCGGGTTATATTTAAAGCTTGCGGTTTACAGTCGACAAAACAATTATTTTCAATGGCGGAAAGTTTAAATAAGATATTTTGTAGAAAATAGATGTTAAGAACCTTCTTTTACTGACTATTCTTTTCAAACCATTTCTTGGCATTTAGATTTTGTGTAAGTCATTTCTGGAAATAGATTTTACGGCATCGTTCAACCCTCACTTTTCCTTAATATTTGTTCGTCAAAAGTGAGTGTTGGGTGAGAGTTGCTTAATACTGGCATTTCTGGTGCCCAATCACTATGTCAAAACCTCAAAATGAAATTCTCGTGCCTAATTTTATAACAGCTTTCTGATGCCTAACACTTTGCTGTTTTGTTGTTGGCTTAACGACTTGCAGGCACTTTCAAAGGTGAGTAAAACACTCAGACCAACAAAAAGTAACGTAGGCACTATTTTGTTGGCGCGTTTTTTGCGACATCTGGACTGCCGAAAAGTGAGTTTATGGCAAAATACCCTATTCTTCTTATCTGTTTAGTGGTGATAAGTTCTTTTAAATAGAAACATTCGTGTAAAAGCAAATGGAAGAAGCAGTGGAGACTGAAGAAAGTTCTGAGGGTTCTGGTTTATCGCCGGGTTTTATTATTCTGGTTGCATTGTTGTCTATTGGTGGTTTGTTATTCTTGGGATGGCAGTCAATTGTCGTCGGTGAATACACGTATACAATTACTCCTTATGCTGAAAATCCTTACACGTCTTGTTGTACTGTTCAGCCATGGGGCAGTTCTGCTAGTGGCTATCGTCAGGGCACTGGTGTTACTAACACGGAATTGTGCGGTCCTGATGAGTTGCCGAACAGGTGTTGTGTTCGTGCTGGACGAGAAAGGTTTGACTCTCCTGTGAACTTGGTCGCTTCAAGCGTTGGCTCGTGTGCTGCTCCTGAAGTTAGCTATCCATTTTCAGCTGTGGGCTATCAGGCTTGTTGTACTACTGAGTCTTATCAGCGTTCTTCTACTGGTTACACGCAGGGTACTGCTGAAACTCAGACGCATGACTGTGATAATATAGAGTCTCTTGTTCAATGCTGTGCGAGGGGCAGTGCTTCCAGGTTGAACCTGCCTGTTAGAGTATTGGGCGTCAGGGCTGGCGGTTGTGAAATGCCTGAGCGGTCTTATCCTGTTGGTCAGTTTAATATTAGGGGCTTTTCTGCCTGTTGTTCTTTTGAGACATGGCAGCAGTCTTCTACTGGTTACACGCAGGGTAATGTTCAGACGATAAATGGCAATTGTGATGAGCTGCAAACTGTTGGCCAGTGTTGTTTGAGAGCTGCAAGCTTGAGTACTGGCTTGCCTGTGAAATTGCTTGGTTCTAAGATTGGCAGTTGTTTGTCAACTGTTCCAGAAGCTAATTATCCTGTTTGGATTAGGTAATTTATCCAACGTATGTGATGTCTTTCTTTTCTTGGAGTTCTTTTGCTTTCTGCGATTGTTCCATTAATGATCGCAGTTTTTTCTCGAACTCTGCTGCTTGTTTTAGAAGTGGTTGATAGTCAACTTTGAGTCCTAAGTATCTGTCTAATAGCTCGATTATTCTGGCTGCTGCTTTTGAGTCTGGCAGGTTGCTGTGTGTTTCTGCGAATAAGGAGCATACATCAAGGCTTTTTTGTCGTGCTTTCATTAACAGCGCACTTGTGACTCCCACTATTATTCCTTCTCCTAGGCAGTCTATTCCTAGTTTTTCAAAGTCTTTTCTGTGCTGTGGGTTTGATGTGTAAAAGAATCCTCTGCTTTCTTGTGAGTCTTGGCTTCCTACGCCTTCTAGTGTGATTATTTCTTTTGCTCCTACTTGTCTTGCGACATCCAGCACGAGGTCTGCTGCTTTCCATTCTGTTCCTGTTGCTGGCGCAATGCTGTGTACTATGACTAAATCGTATTTTTTGTTGTAATAAACGCCTATTGGGTCTATTAGCCTGCAAGCGTGTATTGCGATCGTTGGCTGTCCTTGTTCAAACCAGTATTTTCCTATTTGTTCGCATTTCAAGTGGTCTATTAAGAATCCTGTTGCTATCGTGCTTACAAGCCCGAATCCGGGGAATCCTTCTATTACTGTTGTTGCGCGGACTTTTCTTGTTAGCTCGCAGCAAAATTCCTCTTTTTTCTGCATGTTTTTTGTTTAGCATCTCAGATTTAAATACATTTGGTTTGCAAAACTATTTATACGCGTGAATTCTATAAAGTAAAAAAGGTGATTGAATGAAGATTAGTGCTGCTGCTTGGATTGTTATCTTGGCTTTTGCTGCTGTTCTAGGCATTGGTTTGCTGGGAAATAGCGGCGGTCTTACCGGTCAGGCTACTGGCAGTGCGATTCCTATTACTAATGGTACAATATTGAGCGTTATTGCTGCAGTTCTTGCTATTGGTGTTCTTGTTGTTGCTGGCTTGCAGCAAAGTAAGAATGTAGAAGTTAAAAAATAAAAAATTTATTTGAGTGCTTTTTCAAGCTCTGCTATGTTCTCATTGCTTAGCACTGCAGTGTTCCAGTTTCTGGTTGCAACTTCAACTGTAAATTGCATTTTTTGGTAGTCATTTTTCATGCCTGCAATGAGCGCATCGTATGCTTTTTCAGCGTTTGGAGCGACGTGGTAGCCTGCTTCGTATTCTAGCTTGTGTGCTTTTTTGCTTTCTGCTGGCTTCTTAGGTATTATGCTTGTTATATTGTTTGCCTTGCAGTACATTGCACGGTCGACTTCGTTTACAACACCGTTCTTTGCAGTGTCTTTGTCGCCTAGCTTGTCCATTTCGTGTGCGAGCAATAGTTCGCTCCAGATTTCTCCTTTGGCGTCTGTTTGTGCTGCTATGCCGTAGAACATTCCTGCGTCAAAGTCGTCGCCTATTGTGTATCCAATCTTTAGTGTTTTTTGTATTGGACCTGCTTCTTTTGGCTTTTCTCCTTTCAATAAGGACATTTCTGCTGCGTCAATTCCGTCTTGCTTTACAGTGCGTACTGCTTTTACCAGTGCGATTCCTTTGTAAACGTCGTCTGCGTTCTTTATCATTTCATCTAGTGATGCTTTTTGGTCTTTTGCAATTATTCCTTTTTCGAAGTGTTCGAAGTTTACATCGCTTGTTTTGACGTATGAGGGGTTTACTCCTTTTTCTTCGCAGTATGCGCTGAATTTTTCTTCAGTTAGGCCGTCTTTTCCACCTATGCCTGCTACCCACTCAATTTGTTCAAGGCTGTCTAGTGTTGTGCCTTTTGCCGCAACATCTTGCTGTAAGCCGTTTACTGCTCCACGAGTTGTGCTGTTGTCTACTTTGTATGTTAGCTTGATTTCAAAATTTACGTAGTCTGTTTTTGGTGTTTCAACAGGCTTTGTTTCTGGTTTTTTTGGCTGTACCAATAGTTCTGTTGCCATCGGAGGGTTTTCTGGCAAATCATTGCCGGTGCTTGCGCATCCTGCTAGTGCTAGTCCTGCTGTTAGTACTATTCCTGTGAGTGTTTTCATTTTGACTTGCCTCCGTATATTCTCTCCCATCTTTGTGCGACTTTTCCTACGTCTTCGTCGCTCATTGTTCTAATTTTTTTGCCGTCGGCTTCTTTCTCTGAACTGTACTTTTTGATTGTCATTACAACGTCAAAGTCGAATGGTGCGTATTTTTTGACCAAGTCTTGCAATTTATTTGATTGTTCTTCCGGCAGTGTAACTTTTAGTTCCACGCTTTCAGGGTCTTGGTTTTTGTATTTTGCAACTATGACTAGTTGTTCATACTTTTTGCCTGATTCTTTTTCAAGCTGTGCAACATATGTGTTGTGCGCATCCATTGCTTTTTCAAGCTCGCTAATTGTCGTAATGCTTTCTTGCGCTTTGTCTTTTGATGTTGCTTCTAAGTCTGACATTGCAAGGCTTCTGTAAGAAGTCATTCTCAATTCTGGCGAGTCTGGTGTTTCTGCGTTTTGCAGTTGTCTTAGCGCCATTGACGCGTTGACGTAGCCGTTTGCTAGTGCGCGTACGAGTTTGCTTTCGTATTGTGGTCCTTTTGCTGAGTATGTTAGTTCTACTTGCTTAACTTCTGGTTTTGGCTCTGGTTTAGGTTCTGGCTTAGGCTCTGGTTTTGGCTCAGGTTTAGGTTCTGGCTTAGGTTCCGGCTTTGGTTCAGGTTTTGGATCTTGTAGTCCTGGAGTGTCTGGTAATTTTGGCGGTTCTAATGGCGGAGCTTTTATTTCATTTGCTGGAGGAGCTTGTGCTGTGTTCGCTGGCTTTTGCTGGTCTGAGTTGCTGGTTATTCTTGGTATGCCGTAGAATAATCCTGCTGTTGCTGCTGCCGCTACAGTTATTGCAATTAGTGTGTTTCTAACTGGATGTCTTGTTTTTGGTGATTCTGTTTCTATTTCGCTCATTTTATTTTCCTCCCAGTGCGGCTTCTACGCCTTTTATGAACTTGTCGTATGATTCTATTGCTGAATTGTTTATGTATGTTGCATCTGTTAGTTCTTTTCCGTTTTGGTCAGTGCCTGAGATTTTTCCTGCGCCGAACTTGTTTGCTGCGTAATCTCTGCACCATAGTTTCCACGCGTCGTTGTTTTTGACTTCTATGTTTCTTCCTTCGCGTTTTAGTGTTTCTTGTTTTGCTTTTGCGTGTCTGTCCACTATTGAGTCTAGCTTGTCTGCTTGTTCTTTGCTTTCGAAAACGTAAACTGGTGAGTTGTTCCCAAATCCTGCTTTTGCTTCGCTTGATGGTTTTGCATTATCGTAGCCTGGCGCCCACAGTTTTTTGTAGTCTGCTACGTTTTGTTCTGTTAGCTCTTCTCCATCTGGGTTTGCGGTTGATGCGAACAAGAATTTCTCTAAATCGCTGAGTTTTTGGCCTTTTGCTTCTGCGTAGAAATCCATTATTCCTGCTATTGATTGGTATGCTGCCGGCGTTTTTGTGTGTATTGCTTTTGTAGTGCTGGCTTCAATGTATTTGTTTGCTAGCGCGTTTGCTGGTTGTGTTTGTTCTTTTTCTGTGCCGATTAGCTTGCTTATTCCATATATTCCGCCAACAAGTATTACTGCGCCTGCTACTGATCCTAGAACTATTTTCTTGACTTTTGTATCGTAAACTTTTCTTAGGTCTATTTGATCGTAAGTGTTTCTTGCGCCATTCATGAATCGTTTAAATCTTGATTCCTCTGGAATCACTATTGGAACTGGTGCTGAATCTACTGGAACTTCTGGTGCGCCAGTTGCTCCTTGGTCTAGAATTATTGGATCTGCTGCTGATAGGTCTTCTGCCATTGGGTCTGCTGGTTGTTCTTCGCCTTCTGGTCTTAGTTCTGGTGCATTGTCTCCTGGCATTTTAGTTTCCCCCTGTGATTTCTGCGAATCCGCCGCCTTTGTTTATTATGTTTAGCATTGTGTATTCTGCATCTTTCTTTGATGGCTTGTTTAAGTCACCGTCTTCTGTTTTTCCTGCGATTGCTGAGAAAATTGATACGTATTCGTCTGGGTAGAATTCTGTTCTGCTGTTTGATTTCAAATAGCCGCCTTCTTTGTTTCCGTTTTCGCGTGCTTTCTTTGCTACTTCGAAGACTGTTTGTGCAGCGTCTACTGAATTAATTGTAACGTAAGTTGGTTCTTTTGCTTCTCCAACTATGATTGCTATTCTTGATTCAAGTGCGCCTGTTGGTGCCTCGTTTTGTCTTACCCATTTGTCTCCTACTCTGTATTCTATGTGGCTTATGTCTTTTTCTGTATTGTATTCTGGCGCTTCAACAACTGGCATGTTTTGTGCTGGTTTTGCTTCTGCATTGCTCTTGCTTGTGAATGGTGCAACTATTGCGTATAGTGCTAGTGCTGCTGTTGCAATTCCTAGTCCTACATTCCATTTTTTGTTGTACTTGTTTTGTGATTGTAATTCTGTGTTTGAACCTTCTAATTTTCCGTTTTCTCTGTTTAGTCTGATTTGGTCTAGTCTTGCGTCGTTAAGTGTTGACAGTGCTTCAGTTCTTTCTGTCCATAGTCTGTCTCTTTCTGCGCATACTGCTGAGTATCGTCCGCCTGCTTCGCCGTTCTTTCTTTGTAAATCTACTATTTCAGAATCTTTAGTTCTTATTTCGCCGTTTATTCTGTCAAGTTCTGTTTGTGCGTCTGAAACTCGTTGTGTTAATAGGTCGTTTGAGTTTGTTAATTTTGCAGTAATTTCTTCTAATCTTGCGTTTGCTTGTTCTGCTGCTGTTTTTGCTGCTTCTGTTGCTTGGTAGTCGCGTGCAATTCCTGCGAGCGCGCCTTCTCCTCGTCTTGTGTATTGCTGTACTTGTTCTGAGCGTTTTAGAACGTCAACTACTGCGGCTTGTCCGCGTTTTTTTAGGTCTGAGAGGTCAGCTTTATTTTGATCTCCCAAAGTCTGACCGCTTCTTAGCGCGTCTCTTACAAGTTCCAGTGCTATTTTCGTTGCATCGTTCATTTTACAAGTTGTTTAGGTAGTCAACGTCCTCTTTGTTTGGTTTTTGTCCTGGTGTGACTTTGAAGTCTCTTGCTGCCTTGACTATTGCGTTCAATTTGTCGTGGCCTCTCTTCCAGGTGTTTGCTTTTTTGAATGTCTTTTCCATGCTTTGTACTTTCTTTTCAAGTCCGCGTGCTTTTGCTTGTGCGCGTCCTTTTGCAGCGTTTGCTGAGTCAAGTGCATCGTATACGTCTGCTAGGTCTGAGTAGGCTATTTTGCCTGTTTTTACTGCGTCTGCTATGATGCTTTTGTAGACGTGAGCGTTTTCTTTCAGGTATGTTTTGATGCCTGATGGGCCTTTTTGGATTGCTTTTGCAAGTTCCAATGGGTCTGCTAGTAATGAGTCTACTGCTGTTCCTAGAATGTGAGATAGTTGTCTTCCAAGGTGTGTTCCGTATTCTTTGTCAAGTTTTGTATATGATTTCCTGACTGTTTGAACTCTATTTACGTAATTGTTTAGATTTTTCTGTTGTTTTGGTGTGTAGTATGGCATTTTCTTCCCTCACTATTGTTATAGTCGATATTGTGTGTTTCGGATATTTAAACCTTTCTATATTTCACTACTCTGAAGTAGTTATCTCTTCTGCACTCTGTGTACCTTATAGACTGCTGAATCATACTTTCTGTTAGCGTTCCCGACTGCTCTGTCGTAAGCCCTGTCAAGGTCGTCCTGTGGGTCCACGTATGGTGGTTTTTGTTTTTTGTCAAATGTGACTTTGAACGCGTTTTTGCCTTCTTTGTCGTATTTTAGCTCTACTGCGTCCATTTCAGGATCTACTATTGTTCCTATGTTTGGGTATTTTGGATCGTCTGCTTTTTGGAATAATTGGAATATTTCGTGGTTTGTTAGTCTTGTTCTGTCATTTTGATAAATCTCGTTCTGAGAATCTGCCTGGTATTTCTCGACGAAGCGGATGAACCTTTCTCCTATTGATTTGTGGTCGAAATAGCCTCTGTGCTCTGCTGCTTGGTAATCGCTTCCTGGGAAGTTTATGTAAGAGTTGCCTTTTTCGTCTTGTTCTAGTTTTAGTGATGGCTCTTTGGCTTTTTGAGAAACTGATTGTTTTTGCGTTTTTGCAACTTCATTTGGAGATCTAAGAGCGTTCCATAATAGTGTGGTTGCTGGTATCAAGAATGCTCCAGCTATCATTGAGATTACTGCCGCTTTTCCTGGTTTACTTAAGTCGTTCCATGCCATTGTCTTTACCTCATTTAGGACTTATTATCTTTCCAAACTATATAAACCTTTCCTTTTTTACCACCCTTCAGTGACTACAAATAGCCCTATTGGGGCTCAGGGCAATATTTATATATAGTGAAGGAAAAGACCTGTATAGTAAAAGAGTTGAAAAAATGGCTTTAGAAGTACCCATTGCTATCAGCGCCCTTGGTTATAAGACTCTGTGGGAGTTTATGATTGAGTTCGGCATTATTTCTTCTTTATTTGGAATGGCCTTCAAGCAATCCTTGTCTGTCGTTAACGGTCTTCAGGAGTCCATGCGCAAGAAAGAGTTCGGCGACATGGCGAGCAACGTTTTTGGCTCTAGCCAGTACAAGCAGTCAAGCAACGCATTTGGTCTTTTACTGGGTATCGGCTGCGCGTATATCTTAATGTTCAAGTATAAGGTGACTTTGGGCACTGTTGCTGATAACGGCATTGCTGCCGCCTTTTTTTCCTTTTGTATTGGAGCTTTTGCGTATGCGTGGATTTCTGCCCGTGTTGGTCCTAATAAGAAATTGTGGTCTGTAGGCGGTGCCGGTTTGGTTGCGTTAGTGTTTTTCGCATTCTTTACCTCTCGTACTACTCTCGGCCCTCAACTGTTTTACTCCATTATTCCATTTTTCTCTTTCGGCCTTTTCATTCTTGCTATGCTTACTGTTGGCGAGAAATCAGCAAATGCCGCATCTGGCGCTTCTCCGCCTCCCGGTTTACCTGGCATAACTCCAAGTCCGCCTTCGGGCACTGCTCCTGTTCCTCCTGGTCCTGCTGGTATGCCTGTTGCTGCGCAAAATGCTGAAGATGCAGTTTCAAAGCATCTCGCCGCCCTTGACCAGAAAGTGGCAAGCATTACTGATTTAGTTCCTAAGCTTGATGCTTTGAATGCAGCTCTTGCGCGCAATGAAAAAATGGCTGAAACTACTGGCATTATTATTAGTTCTGCTGAAAAAGCCGTTGAGACTGGAGATCCTAATGCGCCGGCGAAAATTGCTGTAGCTGTTGATAATCTTCATCAGTTGGTTGATGATGCAGAAAATACATTCAAAACAGCCGATAAGCTCGTGGATGACGTTGGTAAGGTAGTTGATGACAAGACGATTTCTGATACGCAAGAAGGCGCTAAGGTGGCAATTAAGCAAGCCGATGGCACAATTGAAAGAGTTGGAGCAGAGGCCGCATCAGACCCTGCAAATGCTGACCTTGTTGAAAAATTGGAGCATGCCGAGCATGGCGTTAAAGGCGCGGGAGCTATGCTGAGCGGAGGTGCAGATGTTGCACGGCAGCAGAGTGATATTATAAACCATACAATTGAAACTGATGTTGAACAAATTGAACGATGGAGGGCTGAAGCCAAGTCACTTATTGATGAAATCAGGGCTATAACTGCTCAAATTGAGGAGAAAAACAAGTCTAAAACCTTTTCAAGGGAGGAGATGAGGAGTCTTCTTGCCAGGTCTGCAATGCTGCGCGATCGCTGGCTTCAGACTAGTGAAGCGCATAAAAATGATGCTGATACAATGAAGCTATTGTTTGCCGGCTTGAGGCGTTTGTTCCAGCAGAGACAGGCAGTTGTTAAGGGAGTTGTTAAAACTCTTGATAATACCGGAAGAGAATTGATTGTTGTTAAAAATGAACTTGTACCTAGATTAGTGATGAAGGAGAGGGCTGTTGAATCCGAAGAAAAGCCTTTAATTGATCTTGTCGGGCTTGTGAGAGAATTGCGTGAGATGAGCGTTCTTCTCATGGCGATTGAATCAATCAGGTTTGAGGGAGGCAAGAGAGGTCCTGTTTATGCTGTTATTGGCAAGTCTGATATTGGTAAATTGCGTGATTCTGTTGATAAAGCCCTTAAAGTATTGAGGGGCTTTGATGATTTGCGTGCAAAAATCGCGGAAATTCCCACAAAGACTCCTGCTCTTTCAAAACTTGAGCGTGAATTGTCCACTTTCCCACAGTTTGGATTAAGTATTGATCTTGACCCATTTTCTAAAATATTGTCCTCTGCGGCTGGAATGGGAGGAGAGCGTGCTGGCCCTCTGCTTGTTGAGCCGATTAAAAAGTTCAAGGAAAAAAAATATAGCCTTGATATCGTTAATATTATTGGAGATATAGCTAAAATCTCCAAAGAAATGTCAGCAGAGATTGCACAGATGGAAGGACAGGGCGAATTGAGAAAGGCAGCATAAGCTTTTTAACTGCTTGTTTTATTCTCGTATGGTATGGGAAGAAAAAAGTCATTAACTGCATCAATCTTCACTGGTATTGGCAGGGGTATTTCTTGGATTGTTGTTAATATTTTCAAGGCCATCTGGTATTTGATTGTCGGCTTGTTCAAAGGCGCTAAAGCAGCCACTAAAGCGACTGCTTCTGCTGCTAAAAAGGCCCATCATGATTCTAAAGTTCGTGCTGAACAGCCGAAAGTTCCTGCTAAATATGATGCTTTGGCAGTTTCAACAACTGTTAAGGGTAATATTGGGACTTTTGAGAATCGTTTGTTAAATGAGAGCTTGATTTTAGCTGTTGCTGGCAGGCGTGGCAGTGGCAAGTCTGTTCTTGGTTTTAGAATTATGGAGAACATTCATGCTAAAACTCAGCGTCCGTGTTTTGCGTTAGGCGTTAAGCAGTCTGTTTTGCCTGCTTGGATTACTACAATTGAAGAAATCAATCAAGTCGCAAACAGAGGTGTAGTTTTGGTTGATGAAGGAGCAATTTCTTTCAGCAGCAGGGAAAGCATGAGCAAGGAAAACAGGGGCCTTGGTGGCTTACTGGCAATTGCGAGGCATAAAGATCTAACATTAATCTTCATAACTCAAAATACTGGAATGATTGACAAGAACGTGCTTAACTTGTGTGATACTGTTGTTCTCAAAGAGGGTAGTTTGTTGCAGGAGAAGATGGAGCGTTCAGTGATGAAGGACTTGTACGTTACTGCAAATACTGCTTTGTCTAAAATTCCTGCTTCTGAACGTAAGCCTTACTGTTATATTTTCGATGCTGAATTCGAGGGTCTTGTTCAAGCGTCTCTTCCAAGTTTTTGGAGTATGAAAGTGAGCAAGAATCAGGCATGAAAAAGTTTTGTTTAGGCATTGAGAGCACCGCTCACACGTTTGGTGTTGGTATTGTTTCTTTTGATGGAGAACTTCTTGTTAATGAGAAGGATACTTTTACGACTGAAAAAGGCGGCATGATTCCTATTGATCTTTCAAAACATCATGAAAGGGTGAAGGATGAGGTTTTCAAGCGTGCTTTGGAAAAAGCAAAACTTTCAATGAAAGACATTTCGTTAATCAGTTATTCTGCTTCTCCTGGTATGGCTCCGTCTTTGCTGGTAGGACTTAAGCTTGCGAAAGAACTGGCAAAAGAGCATAATTTGCCGTTAGTTGGCGTTAACCACAGCATTTCTCACTTAACCATTGGTGATTTAGTCTGCAAAGTCAAAGATCCAGTCTATCTTTACGTTTCAGGTCCTAACACTCAGGTTATTGCATATGCGGGCAAGCGTTATAGAATATTCGGTGAAACTCTTGACATTGGTCTTGGCAACATGTTGGACAGGTTTGCCAGAGAAATCGGTTTGGGCTTCCCAGGAGGCCCTAAGATTGAACTGTTAGCCAAAGGTGAATATGTCGAGCTTCCTTACAGTGTTAAAGGCATGGATGTTTCTTTTGCGGGAATGCTGACAAAAGCTCTCAGATTCTTCAAGCAAGGTGTTCCTAAAGAAAACTTGTGCTTCAGTCTTCAAGAAACAGCGTTTGCAATGCTTGCTGAAGTTGCAGAACGTGCTATGGCGCACACTGACAAGAAAGAGCTCTTGTTAATTGGCGGTGTTGCTGCAAATAAGCGTCTTGGTCAAATGTTGGATATCATGTGCAAGGAGCGTGGCGCTAAGTTTTATGTTGTTCCTTTGCAGTATTCTGGCGATCAGGGTGTTATGATTGCTTGGCAGGGCGTCCAACAGTTTAAGGCTGGCGATAAGGTTGACCCGGATAAAGCTAATATCAATCCGTACGAAAGAATTGATGAAGTTCAGGTTATTTGGAGATGAGTGAAACTACTTTTCAGCAGATTGTCGAACTTCTTGACAAAAACAAGATCCAGTATAAATTGTTTGAGCATGCTCCTGTTCGTACTAGCGAGGAAGCTTCTAAAGTGCGCGGCGTTCCTTTGCATTCTGGTGCCAAAGCGATGGTTGTTAGAAGTGAGGGCAAATTCTACGAGTTTATTCTTGGTGCTCATAAGAGATTGGACTTGAATGCCGTTAAAAGAATTCTAAACACGAGAAGTGCGAGTCTTGCTTCAAGGGATGAAGTTTTAGAAGTTACTGATTGTGTTCCTGGCAGCGTGCCTCCTTTTGGTAATTTGTGGAATATTCCTGTTTATGCTGACAACAGTCTCTCTGAAACCATTAATTTTAATGCTGGCTTGTTGGAAAAGTCAGTTCAGATGTCTTTGAAAGATTGGAAGCGTATCGTAAAGCCAATCGATGAAGAATTTTCAGAGAGCGAGACCTCTCTAAATAAGTAAGAAACTCAATATTCTTACTTTTTTCTTTTCTTTGCAGGCTTGGCCTTGGCGGTTTTCTTCGCTTTGGCTGTTTTTACTGCTGGTCCTGCCCTGCTGATGCCTCTCATTGTGAGGTCGTGTGCTTGCTCGTACGTTTCTTCTTCTGCAGGCGTTAATGGCTCATATATTAGGCCGCATTCTCTGCAGATTACTTGTTCTCTTTCAATGTTGTGCACTATGTTCGAGCTCGCGCAGTCAGGGCACTCCTTTATTTGTTCTATGCTTCTTATCATGGTCTTTTTTGCGTCTGTAAATGGTATTTAATATTTGTGTTTTACTTGGTGAGGACGATTTGTTTTAGGATGTTTTCTTTTCCTTTCCAGTCTAGTGCTTCTTTCAATACTTCGTCGAGATGCTCGACTGGTATTATCTCTATTTTTGACAGTTTTGCCTTGTCTATAATGATGTCCTGTATGTTTGATTTTGGCACTATTGCTCTTTTGATTCCTGCTTCTATTGCCGCTTCAACTTTTGCTGATACTCCGCCGACTGGAAGTACTTCTCCACGTACACTCAGACTGCCAGTCATGGCTGTATCCTGCCTTACTGGTACTTCTTTCAGGGCGCTGATGATGGCAACCGCTACTGCTATGCTTGCGCTGTCTCCTTCAACGCCTTCGTATGTTTGCAAGAATTGAACGTAAATGTCATAATCTTTGATGTCTGTGCTGAAGTATTGTTTGACTATTGGTGTTACGTTTTTGACCGCTTCTTTTGCTATTATTCCTAGCTTGCCTGTAGCCACTATCTCTTTTTCTTTTCCCCAGCGTCCTACTGCTGCTTCAATTGGCAATATGATTCCGGAGAATGTTCCTCCTCCACCAATTACTGCCAGGCCGTTGACTCTTCCTACTTGTTTGCCTTCTGTGATTATGACTTCGTATTCTTTTTTTCGTTCAATGAACTTGTCTGCTATTTGTTGTTCTAATGGCCGTGCTATTTTTTTTGCAGCCATGAAGTGTTCTTTTGTTACAAGTTTTGATTTTTTCTCTATTGCTATGTCTCCTGCTGCTCTGATTATTCCGCCGAGTTCTCTTAAGCGCAAAGTCAGATGGCCTTTTCTGTTTGCTAATCTGCGTGCATCGTCAATTACCGCGAGTGCTGCTTCTTTGTTGAAGTGTGGTATTTTTTTGTCCCTGACTACTTCTTGTGCGATGAAGCGCGCTATTTTTTCCCTGTTGTCGTTGTTGTCAGGTATAGTGTCTTTCATGAATATCTCGTAACCATACCCTCTTATTCTGCTTCGCAAAGCAGGGTGCATCTTTTGCACGGTCTCAGTGTTGCCGGCTGCTACTAGGATGAAATTGCATGGTACTGGTTCTGTTCTTACCATTGCTCCTGCGGATCTTTCGCTTTGTCCTGTGATGGCATACTTGCCTTCTTGCAGTGACGTCAATAATTCCTGTTGTGTCATTGGGTCTAAAGTGGCAATTTCGTCTATAAATAATACTCCCATGTGTGCTTTGTGGATTATTCCCGCAACTACTCTTTCATGTGCTGGTGTTCCTAAACCGCCAGATTGTAATGGGTCGTGTAACACGTCTCCTAATAGTGCTCCGGCGTGTGCTCCTGTTGCGTCCCAGAATGGTGCTTGTTTTTTGCCGTAATTGTCTACTATGACTTTCGGACCTTCCATTTTTTGCCCGCCCATCGCTCTTCTTCCTAAGCTCATGAACATGACGTATGCTGCCAAAAATATCATGCCTCCGAGGAAGAATGCTGCGAACATTACGTCGCTGTTGTAGTGGCTTCTTGCCCACCATGGCATTATCATTGAGGCTATTAGTAGTGCGACAAGTACGATGTTTTGTATTTTGAAGAATCCCATGTTTTGGATTCGCGCTTTTGCGACTAAATCTCTTCCTTTGCCTGCTGGTACTGTTCTGATTAATGGCTGGTTTTCATCGTTTGGATTGAAGAATGCCAGTGTGTCCATTAGTTTCTCTTTTGGCAGGAGTTCTGCCAGTGCCAGTCCTAGCATTGATTTTCCTGTGCCTGGCTCTCCTATTAGTAGAACGTGTCTTCTTTGTAGTGCTGCTTTTTTGACTATTTCGCAGGCTTCGTCTTGGCCTATGACTTGGTCTATTATCTTGTCCGGTATTTTCAGGTCTGCCGTGCTTTTAAAATTTAACTCTGCCATGTCCCCGAGTGCTATCCTCGTCTATTCCTTTATAAAGCTTATGTACGAGTTAATTGTCACTATGAAGTGACTACAGAACGAAAGATTTATATAGTCTGAAGGCAACATATTCTACTATGAGCTTGATGCAAAGAAGGGGTATATTGGACTCATTTGAAGGCCTTGTGCAGTACGTTAGAGAAATCGCTAATGTTGAAGATTCTGAAATACGCAAAATTGTTGAAAACGCTAAAGCTGAGCTTGCCAAGGATCAGGCAAAACGCGGCCATGATCTCACTTCCAAGTTTTCTATGACTGAGGAAGACCAGGCAGAGCTTTGGGAATTAGAGCGTGAAATGCACTCTATGGAATCAAAGCGCACTCAGGCAGCAATGCAGCCTTATCTATTGAGGGGCGCTAGAAATTTTATTGTTGAGCAGAAGACCCAGCTCGAAAAAAAGCAGGAAGGTCTCAAACAGCATTACACGTCTCAAAAAGCGGCTACAAGAATGCTCGAGTTCATTATAGGTGCCGACGAGCAAGTCAATTTTGATAAAAGATGCGTTAAGGTTTTGGAAGCTGAAAGCGCTGATGTTCATATGATGTATGAGATTCTCAAGAGGGTTAGTTATAACTTTGAATCTTTCAGGGACAGCACTATTGGAGACTTAGTCTCAGGAATTCGTCTGATGAACGAGGATCCTAAATTGGCAGCTCAAAAGCTCGTCTCATATGCTGATAGGCTTGGCAAATTGCAAAAAGCGTATTGTTCAGTTCTTATTTCAGAGGCGGTTAAAAAATTGGCTGATTTGGATGAAAAAATCAAGACGGCAGATGCTAAAGCGGCTGAAGTTTGGGATGCTATTGTCAAAGAGTTGAGTCCAAAACAGCAAGAGCGTCATAGTTTGGTTCAAAACGCAAAGTCTCCTCTTGAACAAATGTCTCCTAAGGATCGTGTTGTGTTATACAATAAAGCCGTTTCAGACTCTTCATTTAGGCATTCTTATGATTCTTACAAGCGTGCTGCTTTGAATACCAAAGAAGATAAAATTGATGGATTGCGTGAAGCGGAATTCGTCCAGCTGTTTGTTAATTATATGAATGGCGATGCTAAGATTATACCTGGAATTGGAAATCCTGTTGAGCAGTTGAAAAAAACTAATGCGTGGGCTTACTTATTATTTAATGTTGACAACAAGCCTAAATTGAAGGCTGATAACGGTCCTTTGAGCATTGAAGATTTGTTCTTGATTGAGAAGGGAAATCCTGCTCCTGTAGAGCAAAAGCCTGAGAGTCCTGGTGCAGCTCAATATAAGGCACCGCCAGGAATGTTTAAAAAACTGTTTGGTTATTTTTTTGAGTGAGGTAAACGATGGGCTACGCGCGCATTTTGCAAGCATCTGACATTCATGAATCAGATAGTTATAATCTTCCTAAGTATAAGCACATTAGAGATTTAGCCAATCGTGAAAGGGTTGATGCTGTTGTTCTTGCTGGTGACTTTTTTGGCGCTCAGGAATTAAAGCCTATTTTGCAAGTTCATAATGAGGGTGTTGCGCGTTTGATGGATTGGATTCCCAGAAAAGACCGTTATGTCATGGAGCTCGGCCTCGAGGTCAAGCTTTCCGGCGGTATTGATCACATCAAGGCAGACATTAATTCTCCTGAGACTGATACAGACTCAAAGAAAGAGCTTGAAACGCTGGCTAAGAGGTATGATAAAAACAAAACAGCAATTGAGGCCGCACAATCAAAGTATGCTAGGCATGTTGCGTTTAACAAGAAATGGATGGATGACGAAATTCAGGAAGTTAGGAAAGAGCTTGATAAGGACGTGTTTTATCGCTGCAAGCGTTTGGACAAAGTCCTTGAAGGAATTAATTGTCCGGTTTATGCTGTTCGTGGCAACTGGGAGACTGACCGTTTTGCAAAATACAATTGGAAAAAAATGAAGTTCTTGGAAAAAGGTGACGTTGTTAATTTGAAGGGCATTAGGATTGCCGGAGCTCCTAACTGGTATGAACAACTTGCTCGTATGCCTGATGAAGATTACAAGGACATGGAAGAGGATATTGCGTGGGGCGGTAACACTTATGCTTCAAGTAAGGCGTTTGACATTTTTATTGAGAAACACGGAAGCCCTCAGGACAAGCAGATTTGGAATGAGCATCGTCTTGCTCCTGAAGCGTTTTTGAGGGAGAACGCTCCTTTTAATCGTCTTGTTGGGCAGGAAATTGATTTGCTTGTAACCCACAAAGGTCCGCATAATCTTGCTGTTGAAGGCAGGAAGAATTATGGTTCCGGTGTTGGTTTGGAAGCTATTGTAAGGCTCGCACAGCCTAAAATAATCACTGGCGGGCACATTCACGGTAAGGGTCTTGCCGGCAAGTTAAAAGTTGATGATGAATATTCATATCAATTCGTCCGTACTTCTGATGAGGTCATGACGGTTTTAAATATCGATACTGAGACAAAAGAAATAGCGCAAAATGGCGTTCAGGTTTTCAGATGGCCTGATACTGTAAGATACGAGCCTTCGAACAATTAGAGTTCTTGCTGGCCTTGTGCTGAAGCGCGACCGCCTTGTTGTGGCCCGCCTGTTGCAGCTGCTGGTTTTGATTTTTTCTTCTCTTTTTTGAAGATGTAATATATTATGAACACTATTGCTGCCATTATTGCCAGTGGCAGTATGAACCCGCTCCAGAACGCGCTTTCTTTTATTATTCCTGCTCTGACGAGTCCTAGGAAAACGAATATGACGATGAATATTGTCATTAGTGCTACGAATATTTTGTTCTTGCTTCCTACTTCTGCTCCTGCTATGCCGAATACGAGAGCGAGCAGTAGTCCTATGACTAATATCAGTACAAAGTAAGTCAGTATTATGTTTAGCGTTCCTATCAGATTGACTGTCAGCACTGCGAAGAATCCCATTACGAATGCTACCATGGCGTTTATTTTCTTTTTCGGCTTTCCGTTTATTTCTGTGCCAAACACTTGTGTGTTCTGTAGTACTGCGTAAGTTATTGTGAATACTAGAATGAATGGGAGTATTACGTCAACTAGTCCTATGTCAACGAGCAGTTGAAAGGCGTCTTGGTATGGCATGTGCTTTCTAATCAGAACTCATTATAAAAAGGTTACTCATAAGGCCTGCAGATGTCGTAGAACGCGCATTGTCCTGTGCTCCACTTGCATAACGGGCTTGGCTGTTTTGGGTAATGGTTTATGTCTTCTGTTTGTGTTTTTTCATGAACGTGGTGTATTTCTTTTTCAGCCATTTTTAGTAATTCCTCGTCTACTTCTATGAGTGTTTCTCTTCCTCTCAAGAAGTATACTCCGGCTTGTTTTGGCATTACTCCGTGCTTGTCGTAATATAGCAATGAATAAATGCCTAGCTGCAATAAGTGTTCGTTAATGTTTTGTGATGCTGAGGTTTTATAATCCATCAGGCGTACGGTTCCGTCGCCGTTGTGCTCAATAGCGTCAATAATTCCTTTTGCGTGGTATTTTTCTGAAACAAACATTAACTCTCGTATCGGAATTAGTTTTTTGAATCGTTCTTGGAATGTTCCTTCTTTGTCTTCGAGTTTTCTACAAAATAGTTCGAGCCAGTTGAACAGCATCATCAGTGTTTCTTCGAAATAGTGTACTTTCTTGTCTTGTGTCAGTTCTAGTTTGTCTAATTGTGGCGTGTAATGTTGCCATTCTTTCAGCATTAGTTTTTGCATTACGAGTCTTAAGTACGGCCCATAATCGTCTATTGTCATAAGACTTATATCAATATCAAAGAAGTGCTCGAGAACCGAGTGCGCAATATTTCCTCTTAATGTGTGTATGTTTGGCGGCTGTTCTAGTTCTAAGATGTATGAGTAATAGTATTTTCTCGGGCACTGCTTGTAGGTCTTGATAGAGCTTGGACTCTGCACCTTTTTTTCTTTCATTTAATAAAATGGAAAAATATAACGTATTTATGCTTTTAGGTTGCAGAGTTGGAAAGTTTTCGAGAAAGGTTATAATAATTCCAGCTTTTTCAGCGATACGAATGTTAATAAGTTCTGCTTAAAGAAAAATGCGCCGGCGTTGGGCAACACGGTTGCCTGCCAGACTCAACCTCTGGTGTCTGAAAGGACCTCGGGGTTCAAAAGCTTTGCGGTTTGGGCCGGGAGCATGAAACTCCCCGCGCCGGCGCCCTCCCATGAACCGTAAAACTCTGCTTATTATCTCATTGGCAATTTCAATTAGTGGCATCATCGCTCTTTTTTTCCTTAAGCCTGATGTTTCTCCTCAGTATTTGCAGTTGACTGGTTATGTGAAACATGTTTATCAGAAGGAGAACGTTGCTTTCATTAGTTTTGTTCCTGATAATTTGACTGTTGTCTCTTTTGACAAAGTGAATGTTGAACCCGGAGAACATACTTTGATTGGTCGTTTGCAGCAGTATGAAGGAAGAGTTGAATTTATTGTTGAAGAAATCAGATGAACAGGTCTGCAAACAACACGTATCTCAATATCAGATAGACCGCTAGTGCGATTAATCCCAATAATATTAGTCGTTTGAAGAATGTTGCTATCATTCTTCTGCGTCTGAGAATTTCGTCGTATGCGCTTTTTACTCTGAATAGTCTTATCGGGTATTTCATGCCTTTCAAAGTGCGTAGTCCGAGGTGTATGTATGGCACTTCTCTTTTGTTCATCGCCGAGAATACTGCTTCGCTGAATACTATTTGGTCTTGCCCGGCTACTCCTTCTATTCTTGATGCTGTGTTGACTGCTTCTCCATAAACGTCATCTTTTCTTATGACTACTTCGCCGGTGTGGAGTGCTACTCTGATGTGCATTGGTCTTTTTGATGTTTTGTTGTATTGTTGGAAGGTGTTTTGCAGTGACATTCCGCATAGTACTGCATTTGTTGGTGATTTGAATGTTATCAGGAACGCGTCTCCTATTTTCTTGATTACTTTTCCTTCAAATTTTTCAAACAGTGGCAGCGAGATGTCATCGAATATGTCGTGCAGTTTGCTGAACTCTTCCCGGCTCAACTGCATGGTTGTTTTTGTGTAGCCAACAATATCTATGAACATTACTGTTAGAACTTCTGAGTTAACGCTTCTTCCTACCATTGTATATAGTCGTGGAAACTGTTGGTTTATAAATATTACACCTTGTTCCGTAATACTTACGGAAACTAGCTATTAAGGCATATTAATCAGCGTTTTCTTCTATTGTTGATGTTGTTCGCAGTTTTGATTGGTATTATTGTAGGAATTATTGCCGGCCTTCTTCCGGGCCTGCATACTAATCTCGTTGCTGTTTTTATTGCCGGGTTGCATCTTGACGTTTGGTTTTCTTCAGTTTTGCTTGTCGCAGTTGCAATTTCTCGTTCTGTGGTTGATGCTGTTCCGGCTGTTTTTCTTGGCGCGTCAGAGGATGTTATGGCGTTGCTTCCAGGTCATAAATTATTGAGTAAAGGTTATGGTATTGAGGCAGTGAAGTTTTGTGTTGTTGGCAGTGTAATGGGCGTGTTGTTCGGAGTTCTTCTTTTGCCTGTTTTCTTGTTTAGTTTTCCTTTTATCTTTTCTGCTCTCCGTCCTTTTCTTTTTTGGATTATTCTGACTCTGATAATTATTCTGTTATGCCGTGATTCCTTTTGGGGCGTTGTCGTTTTTTCATTGTCAGGCATTCTTGGTCTTATCATCTTAAATAGTGTTCGCGAGCCGTTATTCCCTCTTCTATCGGGCTTGTTTGGCGCGAGCAGTCTTGTGATGTCCTTGTTTAATAAGTTTGAAGTTCCTGTTCAGTTTGATACTGATGTTGTTAATTTGCCCAAGGCTTCTTTGTTTGGCGCCATTTTTTCAGGCGTTTTTGCTGGAAGTATAGTCACTTTATTTCCTGGTCTTGGACCATCTCAGGCCGCTGCGCTGGCGCAGTTTAAAAGAACTAAGCCGCTGAATTTTCTTGTGATGGTTGGCGCTCTTGGCACTGTTGATGTTTTGATTTCTCTTGTGACTTTTTTCTCTATCGGCAAGGCTAGGAATGGCGCGGTTGTTGTTATTGAGCAATTGCTCGGCGATATTTCAAGGCCTGTTCTGTTTTCTTTAATCGCGGTTGCTTGTGTTGCTGTTGGTTTTTCCGCGATTGGCGCAATTGCTTTTTCAAAATGGTATGCTTTTTTTGTTGAACGGGTTGATTATTGGCTGTTGTCTTCAGTCATTCTTGTGATCCTGCTCGTGATGAGCGTTGTCATTTCAGGCTGGCTTGGCCTTCTTGTTTTCCTTACGGCGACATTTGCCGGTCTCATCGCTCCATTAACGCGTGTTTCAAGAAGTCATGCGATGGGGTGTCTGTTAATTCCTACTTTGCTGTTGTTATGGTAATCTTTATAAACCCCCTATTATCCCTTCGTCGGTATGATGGGAATAATTTCACATTTCAGGGGAAGTTTCAGAAGGAAGAAGGGAAATCAGATGGTAGTCATATTGCCTGGCGTTGATAAGCGGGACAAAGCTCAATCATATGTAGGCAAAACAGCAGTCTGGATTGCCCCTGGTAAGAATAAGACGCAGATTAAGGGCAAGATTTCTGCCGCGCACGGCAACAAGGGTGCGCTTAGAGTTGTCTTTGAGCGTGGTCTTCCTGGCCAGAGCTTAGGACAAGACGTCAAGATAGAATAATTTGGTAGGTGAGTGAAATGAAGACAAACAATGCAACTAAGACATTATGCTCTCTTTTGAGCATGTGCAAGCCGGATATTGAAGACTTGGCAGCACATAGTAAGGGGAATGTGAAATATTTTCAGGCGCAATATAGAAACATTGCAGTAATGTTTGCGCAGGGCGAGGCGCCTGAAATTTGCAGTCAGCCGCTTCCGTCTAACACAGGATCTTTTATCGCAAAGCCTGTTGATAATAACACGCTGCACGGTATTAACATTTATCAGACGACTTTGCAGAACCCGTTCACCACTGTTGATGGTTTTGTGAGCGCAGATGGGCTTCCAACTTTGGTTGAAACGCGTATTTCAAATAATGTTGAAAGGTACTTTTCTAATTACCCTCAAAAGATTGGCGTGCTGAAAACTCTATTTCCAAGAGGTTTTGGCTGGGTGTTGATGTTGCCGCTTGATTATGTTAGTGAGGAAGCAGAGCCTTTGCCAAAGTTTGAGAGTTTTGGCGGCCAAGTTGCAATCATGCCGTATACTTCTTCTGAGATGCAGGCAGAAATTAAAAAGTATGCGCCGCACGGTTCAGATACCAGAGTGCTTGTTCGCTAATTACGAGATTATTTTTTCTCGTAATAATTTTATTTTTTCTACTCGTAATCTTTCTAACTCCGCTTCTACTGCTGCGAAGAATAACTTCCCGTCTCTGTCTCTTAAAGCGTCAAGTATGCTTTTTGTTAATCTTTGGTCAATCAGCTCTTGCGGTATTTCTTGATAATACTCGCCTATTATGACTTCTGCGAGATTAAAATTATTGTGGACTGCAAGCGCGTTGTGGCAGCTTTCCAATTTCACGATAAGCGTGCTAATCGTCTTCCGTGATGGTTTGTAGCTTTTTTTCTTTGAGCTCTTTTTCTTTTTCTGCTTCATAATGGCTTAACGACCCCACTATTCCGTGCATTACAAGGCTTTTATCATCAGAGATTAGTCCTTGTTCGATGTAATGGCTGTGTTTTTCGTCAACAACGTCTTTCATTAGAGATTTGAGTGCTTCTCTGTCAAACTTTCCAGCGCCGAGCTGTGCAAGAGCGTTGCTCAGTTTTGATATTGCTTCGTCAGAGTTCATTTAGAACTTCAGCCATACTGGCAGTAATCCTTCTACTACTGGATAAACGTATGGTGCTGCTACTATCAGTGCGCCTATCAGTATGCTGTGGAACCATGTTTCTCCTAATCCTGCTCCGCCGCCTGCTGATTTTATTGCCTTGCTTACTCCGTGAATTTTGATTACTGCAATTAATCCAATTCCTGCTTGTACAAAAATCGGAAGTATTCCTTCAAATCCTACAAGGCTTAGAACAAATTCCGTGTTCATCGTGCAGAATACAAACAGAATTGCTAATAAGAACGCGTGTATCATGTGTCCAAATCTGTGCGTTGGAACTGTGACGTCTCGGTGGATTACGATTGCTTCGTACGCGCCTATGATTACTCCGAGTGCGATTGAAGGTCCAATGATAAGTATTGGCGTAGTTGGGTCTGCCATAATTTCACCTCTTTCTTTTAACGTATATATCTGAGAATGCTATTTAAATCTTGCTGTGCGCATAGCTCACGCTATTTTTCAAAACAATTTCAAAGAAATAAAAAAAAGGAGAAACCGTTCATAGTCGAACTGAAGATCTTAAAGGTATGGGCGTTGGGGACCGCATGCTGAACACATCGTTACCTTTGTGCTTACACACCGGTTCCATTAAACGGCTCTTCTAGCCATGCCCTAAGAAGGCTCTTTTCGAGGAACGCTTCATTCTTAGATGCTTTCAGAACTTATCGTAAAGCGCGTGGCTGCCCGGCTTAATGCCCTGTCGGACAACCGGTAAACTAGTGGCGCCGAATGCCAGTTCCTCTCGTACTATGGCATCCTTCCTCTCAGCCTTCCAACATTTCCAGTAGATATCAAACCAACTGCCTCACAGCGTTGTGAACCCAGCTAACGATCCCTTTTAACAAGTGAACCCCTTCACCCTTGGCC
>CAZDUA010000002.1:0-6135 GCA_964508495.1 uncultured Methanosarcinales archaeon
GCACAAATCGTAGAATAAACATGAGTCTTCTTAATAGCAGCAGCAAACTTTTCAGGAGCAATCACATAGCCAAGCCTGAAACCACACATGGCATAAGTCTTAGAGAAAGATTGGAACGTAAAAACCCTGTCCTGCATGCCATTCAAACTGCCAATGCTGACGTGCTTAGCGCCGTCATAAACAATGCGCTCATAAGCCTCATCAGAAAAAATAGCCAAATCATGCTCAACAGCAATATCAGCAAGCTCTTCCAAAACTTTTTTGCTTATTACGTTGCCAGTAGGGTTAGCAGGACTGTTAATCAACAACACTTTTGACTTCTTTGGATCAATCTTCCTCTTAATCTCATCAGGGTCAGGCTCAAAAGCATTATCCTCATTCAAATTGTAAAACCTGATGCCCGCATTAAACAACTCAAAACTAGGCAGGAAGCCCATAAAACCCGGATTCGGCAGCAAAATCTGCTCAGAAACATCAAGAGTGCAAGCAGCACTCAACAACAAAGCCTCCTGACTGCCGCAAGTTACAACAACATTATCAGGAGACGCCTTAATTTTATTATCACGTTTAACTTTTTTGCAAATCGCCTCGCGCAAAGCAAGAAGACCGCCAGGAGTAGAATAATGATTGACTTGTTTAGCAAGGCGTTTAACTTCAGCCACCAAAGGTGCAGGCAAATCAAAATCAGGCTCGCCAGGACCCAAAGAAAGAATGTCAGGATGCTCTACCATCAACTCTATAAGTTTCTCAATAGCTTGTTCAGGAAGCTGTTCTTCGCGTTCAGACAAATGCACCATCTTTTCCAACAAAAGAGGGCATAAACTTTAAAAAGCCAACGTTTCTGAGACTGTTTATGGAAAAGGGGGACTGGTTAATAGTACTCATCATCATTGTACTTCTAGTCATAATCGCACTACTAACATCAAATTTAGACAAGTTCTTCCCAACACCAACAGTAAAAGAAGCCATTACACAAGTGGTAAACGCAACATGAACCTATCAAAAACAATAGCGGTCACAGAAATAATAAACTCGCTACGGCTAATCAAGAAAAACCCATTCTGGCTGGTCACATCAGCAATAACAGACGCGCTATTCATCCTAGCATTGGCATTCTTCACCGGACCAATCAAAGAAAAAATAACAGAACACGCAGTACTAATCTCAAACCAAATGTCAACACTCATGGCACAAGAAAAAACAGGACTCCTAAAACTAATGTTCGGACCAGAACTAAGTCCGATGACGGGCAAGCTCGCGCTGATAATGCTAATGTTATTCGCAATAACTTATTTGGTTTACTCAGCATTCCAAGGAACAGCATGGTGGATGGCAAAAAACATAACAGAACAAAAAACACCATACAAAGAATACTTGCTTGGATTCGCAAAAATAAACCTCGTCTGGATAACAGTCTACATCTTGTACAAATTACTGGGCTTCATACTCGCACTAAGGTACAAAATAATACAAAAATTCTCGCCAACATCACCAGACATTGCGGGCAATATTTTGCTAATATTATTCGTCATAGCGATAATAGCGGCATACCTGAGCTACCCATATCTTAAAATCAAAACGCTGTTCAAAACACCATTCAAAATAACAGCACAACTCATTGGGCTATCAGCAGTGATATATTTGGTAACGGATTTTATATTAACAAACACAAACAAGCTGCCAATAGACTATTCAATAAAAATAATAATCGGCATAATAATTTTAATGCCAGTCTTCACACTGCTAAGAGTATACGCAATAAGAGTACTAAGCCATGTACACGCACGCAATTAACCCAACAATACTGCAATTAGGACCGCTCGAAATAAGATGGTACGGGCTAATGTACGTGCTAGCGTTCTTCGTAACATACTACTATGTTCGTTCAGCAATACGGCAAGACAAACTCAAGATAACTGAAAAAGAACTAGACAACCTCCTCGGAACAATGGTCGTGCTAATGATATTAGGCGCGCGATTATTCTACGCGATATTTTACAGCCCAGAGTATTTTATTGGTGCGCCCTGGAAAATACTATACGTCTGGGAAGGGGGGTTAAGCTTTCACGGCGGATTCTTAGGAGTAGCAACAGCAGCATACCTGTTCGCAAGAAAAAAACAAATACCTTTTTTGAAATTAGCAGATTTGTTCTGCGTGCCAATAGCACTAGGCAACGCTTTCGGCAGAATGGGCAATTTCATCAACGGAGAACTATACGGAGTTTCTACCAGCCTGCCATGGGGAGTAATCTTTCCCGGAACAGAAGGGCCAAGACACCCAACACAACTCTACGAAGCAGCATACAATATCGCAATCTTTGCAATACTTTACTCAATGCGCAACAAAAAATGGAAAGACGGAACTTTATTTGGATTGTTCATGATATTATATTCAATATTCAGGTTCTCAACAGAATTCATCAAAGACCTGCCAAGCTACGGGCCACTAACAATGGGACAATGGCTAACAATACCCGTATTCCTGCTAGGAATATGGTTAGTCTGGACAAGGCGCAACGTTTAAATACCGATATAATCTAGTCAGCAATATGAAAAGAGGCATAGCGTTAATAGCACTATTATTACTTCTAATAGCGTGCAATGAAGAAATAAGGCAAGCACCGCAACCAGTGCAAATACCGCAAATAGAAATAGCGCCGCCAATGGCAGTGCCGGACAAACCACAATACGAGCCGCCGCCAACATCACCAAAGGAAACAGGCGAAGTGGTAGAAATAAAGATGGAAGCAAAAAACTTTGAATTCCTACCAAGCGAAATAAAAGTCAAAAAAGGCGACAGAGTAAAACTCATAATAACATCACAAGACGTCACGCACACATTCACCCTGCATGCGTTCGGAATCGAAGAAGAACTCCCAGTAGGACAAGACGTAGAAATAGAATTCTTAGCAGACCAAGCAGGAACATTCGCGTTCTACTGCAACGTTCCAGGACACAGCAAGCAAGGCATGAGCGGAAAGCTCATCGTGACATGAAAAAATACATACTTCTACTTTTACTTTTACTATTAATTGCGTGCTCACAACCAGTGCAACCCACAATACAACAACCACCACTAAAACCACTGACAGGAACACCACCAAGCGGGCTAGCAACAACAACAGACGGTCAAACACTAGCATACCAGATTTATCCAGCAAAAACAGGAAGCCCATCAATAATCCTAATACACATGCTAAGAAGAGACAGAACAGACTGGGACTCAATAGCAAAATGGCTCCAAAAAAGCGGGTACACAGTAATCGTGCCAGACTTAAGAGGACACGGACAAAGCACAGGCAATTGGGACGAATTCACGCCAGAAGACTTTAACAAAATGACGCATGACGTTGCAGCAATGAAAAGCGTGCTCACAAGCCAAGGCGCAAACACAAAACGACTCGCAATAATCGGAGCCAGCATAGGAGCAAACGTCGCTTACAATTATGCCGTTGGAGACACTGACGTGCAAACAATCGTATTGCTAAGCCCGGGACTAGAGTACAGGGGAGTAAAAATAGACCCAGCACAGCTAAAAATACCATTTTTGGTGGTAGCGAGCAAAGACGACAATTACAGCTTAATAACATCACAAGAACTAGAAAAAAACACAAAAGCAAGAATGACAATCTATGAAGACGCAGGCCACGGAACAAACATGTTCGTCAAAAACGACTTAGCGCCAAGAATACTAAACTGGTTTAAAGAATTAGTCTGATGCATAAGGTTTAAAATGAAAGAATACTTTTGCCCAAAATGCAAGGCGAGAAGCCACAGGGCAGGCAAGTGCAGAAAAGACGGCACAACATTAGAACTCAAATGCCCAGCATGCGAGCAAAAAGCCTGCATATGTAATTAAGGAGGATAACATGCCAGAAAAAACAATCAAGAACAAAGTCATAGTCTACTCAACACCGACATGCCCATACTGTCATTCGGCAAAAGACTTTTTGAAAGAGAATAAAATAGATTTTGAAGACGTTGACGTCAGCAAGAATCAGGACAGGGCACAAGAAATGATAGAAAAATCAGGACAAATGGGAGTGCCAGTACTCGATATTAATGGCACGATAATAGTCGGATACGACAAAGGAGCAATAAAGAAAGCGCTTAAATTAAAATAAGTGGACGCTGCGGGAATTGAACCCGCTGCCTCTTCGTTGCGAACGAAGCGTTCTGCCGATGAACTAAGCGCCCTCAAAACCGTTTCTAAGAACACGATTTAAAAAACTATCTCACAACTTCTTCTTAACGCCAGCCGTACAGTACATACAACAACTTCAAAAGCAGAAATTACATAATACTACGCATGTACAAGGATTTCAAGTACACACTGGACTTCCTATTCCTATTCATGCTAGTAGTAAGCTTACTAATATTCAGCATAGGATTCTTCATTGACTTACACGGAACCGCGCTAGACGCACTGCAAAAAATCGATTTCGTAATATTAGGAGGATACTACGCGTTCTTCATGCACGGAATCTACAAAGCCAAAAGTAAAATCACGTATTGCAAAAAACACTGGCTGATGCTTGGGCTGCTTGTAATACCATTCATACCAGTAGCACGACTAATGCGGTTTGCACATCTTGAAAGATTCGTAGGCATAGGCACAAACACACTCTGGCACTTCTTTGACGAACTCGGATTGTTGTAATGGACAGAGCGAACTTACCAGAACTTCTTTTATGGATGCGGAGTTTACGGAGCCTATAAGTGGACAGGGCGGGATTTGAACCCACGGCCTCCCCGCTGCCAGCGGGGCGTTCTACCGAACTGAACTACCTGCCCGGTAAACTTCCGACCATAAAGACGGTATAAAAACGTTTCTAATACGAAATCTTTTTAAAGCCCCCCTATACCCAGAACAATATGGTTAAGGGAGTGTTTTTCGACTTTTGGGGGACGCTAGTTGAAAACGGCACATATTCGCCGTTAAAACAAAGCTTCAGCATACTACGAGTAAGAATGCCATTTGGACAGTTCGCAGAACAATTCGAAAGAGTCCTAATGACAAAACAATACGCAGACCAAGCCGAAGCATTCACAGAAGTCTGTAAAGCATTCAACGTAAACCCATTCCCAATAGTCATTGAGAAGCTCATAGGAGTCTGGAATAAGAACAGGCTAATGGCAACAATATACCCAGACACAATAGAAACACTAAAAGCACTAAAAGAAAAGAAAATCAAGATTGCACTAATCAGCAACGCGCCGCAAAACAACGTAGAACAAGTCATGGAAAGATTTGCAATGACAGACCTGTTTGACGGCATATTCATCAGCCACGAACAAGGCAAACTAAAAACAGACGGCCTGTTCGAAGCAGCACTCAAAAAGCTCAAGCTCAAAGAAAAAGACGTAATATCAGTAGGCGACAGCATAGAAACAGACATTGCGGGAGCAGAAAAAGCAGGAATCAAAGCATACCTGCTGGACAGAAAAGGCAAAAGAGAATTTGCGAACAAAATACAAACGCTAACTGAATTACTCAAACTAGTGGAGGAGTAAAAATGCACCAAGCACACATAATGCACAGAGGAACACACAGAAAAGGAAAAGGGTTTACCTGCGAAGAAGCACACGAAGCAGGAATAACAACCTGTGAACAATTTGACGCGTTAAAACTACCATGGGACTCACGCAGAAAAACAAAATACGCTGAAAATGTTGCTTACCTGAAAACACTTGCAAAACCAGAAGCAAAACCAGCAAAGCCAAAAACTGCAAAGAAATGAACGACTGCATATTCTGCAAGATAATCAAAAAACAAATCCCAGCGGACTTTGTCTACGAAAACGACAAGATAGTAGCATTCTTAGACATACACCCGAGCAACAAAGGGCACACGCTAGTTGTACCAAAAGAGCACCATGCAGACTTGCTTGAAACACCAGATGACGTTCTCGCAGAAATAATGTCCAAAACTAAAAAAATAGCGCCAGCAGTAATCAAAGCAGTAAACGCGCAAGGATTCAACACAATATTCAACACAAAACCCGCAGCAGGACAAATGGTATTCCATACGCATTTACACATAATACCAAGATTCACCAATGATGGTTTAAAACATTGGCCGGAACAAAAAACAACAGCGGAAGAGCTCAAAAAGATAAAAGACAAGATAGTAGT
>CAZDUA010000003.1:0-84272 GCA_964508495.1 uncultured Methanosarcinales archaeon
GAAATTGCTGAACTCAACGCAGCATACTTGCAGAAAATGCAAAGAGAACACGGATTTTTGTATGACTTTACTGAAAGCGACATAGAGAAAATGTTGAAAGGCAAGGACGGTCAGGCTCTTATCCGGCCTGTGGGCCTTGGCAGCAACGGCTACGACGGCATCGGCAGCATCGACGCCAGCAACTACTTCGACAACGATGGCCGGGCTCGTGGGGTAGTCCACGGCGCGCGCGAAATTCCACTGGAAACGAAGGTCGCGCAGAATTCTCGTGCATAATTCTTTAAACTGAATGTTTTTTTCTTTTATTTGTCCCGAGCAGGGGTTATTACCGCAAAGCTTGCGGTTGTGCACCCTTCAGGACTGGACTACACGCCTTGCCATCACGGCAAGAGTCTCTTAAAAAGAGCATTGTTATGAAATACAGCCTTGACAACTGGTAACTCACAAGAGCGAACGTCTTGGAAAGGCAGTGGCAAAGTGAACGGTGTGCAGGGCTACAAGAGCACCGGCCTGTGGGCCTTGGCAGCAACAACTACAACAACATCGACAACATCAACGCCAACAACAACTTCAACAACAATGGCCGGGCTCGTGGAATAGCCAGCCTGTGCTCGGGCCATTCCTTATGAAAACGTACAACGGACTTTTTGACAAGCTTGTCTCTATGGAAAATCTTGAAAACGCTTATTGGAAAGCGCGCAAGGGGAAGTCCAACAATCTCGCCATATGCGAGTTTGAAAAACATTGGCAATTGCACCTAGTCACGCTTCACGCAGAACTCAAAAACAAGACTTATCAGCCAAAACCTTTGAAAACTTTTGTGCTGAGAGACCCAAAAACAAGAACGATTTGTGTGAGCAATTTCAGGGACAGGATTGTCCACCATGCTCTCGTGAATGTTCTTCAACCGATTTTTGAACCCCGGTTTATCCACGATAGTTATGCAAGCAGAAAGGGAAAAGGAACGCTTCCAGCGCTCAAACGTTTTGACATTTTTCTTCGTAAAGTCACGCAGAACGGCAAGCTCGTTCCTGACGCAAGGAATGCCAATGCTGTTTGCGGGTACGCCTTTAAAGCAGACATAAAACATTATTTTGATACTGTTGACCACGCCGTGCTCTTGAACATTATTGCAAAACGAATAAAAGACAATAGCGTTCTTTGGCTGGTCAAAATAATTCTTGAGCATTATGATGCCGGCATTCCCGGAAAGGGAATGCCATTGGGCAATTGGACAAGCCAATTCTTCGCAAATGTTTACCTGAACGAGCTCGACTATTTTGTGAAGCACGAATTAAAAGCAAAATATTACATTCGTTATGTAGATGATTTTGTTATTTTGAACAAATCAAAAACTACTCTGCAAGGATATCTGGCGCAAATCAGAAAATTCCTTGACACATTGGAAATTGAGCTTCATCCGACTAAATGCGCCATAATGCCGTTGTCTCAAGGTGTTGGTTTGCTCGGCTTCAAAGTATTTTATACGCACAAAAGAGTTCGCAGGAGAAACCTTCTCAAAATATATCACCGAATATCAGAGCTCTTGGACAATTACAAAATGGAAATGGTTAATTGTCAAGACGTTTTAGATGTTCTTCGAGGTTGGAATGCTTATTCAATGCACGCAAACACATATCACCTCCGGCAGCGCATTACTGCGATGGTTGAGCAAGAGCTTGAGAGCTGATTTTCACTCAGCACACATCCGCACGGCCAAAATTCTTTTGGATAAAGTCGTGACCGGTCTTGCCGTGTGGTTTAAATAGTGTTGCACGGCAAGAAATGAGAGTTTTATCGTCGAGAACGTATGAGTTCACATGGCAGATTCGTGATACATTATATACACACCTGCAGGCGTTTTCACGCCTGCTTGCTGAAGTTCTCATCTATCCAGTCTTCTACTTGGTTGCGGGTGATGGTTGAGCCGTAACGCTCGAAGCTCTTGGCGTATGCGCTTTGGGTGGTGAAGAACCACCAGTTCACACCAAACGTCTTTCTGAACGCTTCTGCTTTGCGATGCAAACTCTTTGGGCGCAGCTCGGCAGGAGTGACCACGCACACCAAGTAATCCTTTCCCTGATAGAATATGGCTATATCCTGTTGCTCAGTAACATCCACGGCGGTTACGTGCGGGCGCAATTCCTCAACAAGTTTGTGTGTGGCGAATGTGTGTTCTAAGCTTTTGCGCGGTTGTTCTTTGACTAAATACCATTCCCTGCGCACTTCGCCAAAAGGGACAAACTCGCGCTTAACATACCCGCACCGCAAGAGAATATCATATTCTTGATTGCTCAATCCCCGTATTCTTTGAAGTGGCGATTCCAAACGGCTATTTGGATCTTCAATATAAGAAAACTTCTCACGTTTATTTTCTGAAGGCACAACAATTTCTGTTTTCAGCGGTTTTTTGGGTTCTTCTGGCTCGTCAGCGTCAGGATTTTCGATATCAGTTACGTCAACATCGTAAGAATCAAACTTTGTTCGTGACCGCTTTCTGTGAAGAAAATACCACGCGCCCATAGTATACCCAACTAGAAGGAGTGCTCCTATTAAGACGCTCAAAAAGGCAGATAAAAACTGCATGATAGGTTGCCAATATGCAAGCATGGCAAAACACGTGAAGGCAGCTACAACAAACCAACCAGTCGTATCAACCTGACTGGGTTGAGTCTTTGAACTCATTTGCCTTCCTCTTGAGCATTTCTCGCAATTCTGGGTCGTTCTGCACCCATTCGAGAAATGGACTCTTTACTATTGCGGCAGGCTTTTCGGCTTCTTCCAGCTTGCTCTTGAGCGCAAGAGCAGGGTCGACAATCTCAGCGCACTTGCAGCAATACAAAGCGTTAGGCGAGTTGATTTCTCTGCATCTTGGGCAGGCTCGTAGTTGTGGTTTGTATGGTATTGGTTTTTCCCCTGGTTTCATTCCGTTAATGCGGAGTATGTCTTCATCCAAGTCTTTTCCAGAAATGTGCACGTACAAGCTCGGCATTCTGCTGCCTGGTGTCCAGCCGAAATAAGCGCACATTTGGTATTCTGTCAAGTGTCTTGCAAGCTGTGACGCTCTGCTGTGTCTGAAAATGTAGGGGTGGCACCGTTTTTTGATGCCTGCTTTTTTGAAAGTTTCAATCAGTATCTTGCGGATGGTTTCGTAAGTGGATTGTTTGTGGTAGTCTTTCGTGCCTATATTCACCCATAGCGGAGCGTACGGGTTTGCGTTGTCAGGGTGAATATCGAGCCATTTGACTAAGTAAGACGTAGCGGAAATAATGCGTAATCTTCTTCTGCCAGTCTTTCCGGAAACATTCAACACGGTGCCGCTTGCATCGATTTTGATTTGTCCGATAGTCAGATTGCCTATTTCTCCTATTCGTGCTCCGCTTTCCGCAAGAATTGCGATTACTGCCTTGTTACGCGGGTGATCAGCTGTCGCAATGAGCTTGTTAACCTCATCTTCTGTCAAGAGTTCTGCTTCTTGGGTTAATGGCTTGTCTTTGTGCGGGATGGTGGTGCATATCCATTTGACAATTTTAGGATAGTCTTCGCCGTCAAGCCATTTGTAGAATTGTTTCAGTATGACTTTTACGTCGTGTTTTGTCCAGACAGAATAATTGCCTGATTCGTAAACGTGGACAATCCTTCGGATATCTTCAACAGTTGCCTGTTTGAATTGTTTGCCTAACGCTTCGCCGATAACCGCAAGGTTTCGCACAAGTTTCGTAAGGCGTGAATAACCCGTTCCGTCTGCCTTAATGTCGCGAGCAAACTTCTCGACGAGTCTTTTGTCGTCTTCGGGCATTTTTGCCTTCCAGAGCCGTGTTATGGCGGTTTGGTATTGCTTGCTAAATCGATGGTAGTCTGTTGTATCCATTGTTGGTCTCCAGACTCCTGCACTGAACAAGCCGTCAATTTCGGTAGTTTGCACATCTATCATAAAGCCAATTTCACCTTTTCAGTTTTGTAGGACATTTTACGGACATTTTGTGCTCGACTATAAAAGCAGGTAACACACTTGCGTGAGACTTTGTCCAATCCAAACATACACTGTTTTTCGCGCTTATCAAGTTTGTAGGACACTTTGCGGACACGCTCTCTATAAATTCAGGTCACTCGAAAATCCCGGACTTTGTCCAACAAAAAAATACATTGTTTTTTGCGCTTATCAACTTTGTCCGTCTCTTGTCCGTACAATGTAATGTTTTTTGCAGATATAAACTTTGTAGCCCGTTTGTGGCCACATAAGTTCTAATGTTTTCTGGCTTTATGTACTTTCAGGCCCAGTAAGGGCCCAGTGGACAGAAGAAAAACTCCCGTTCATCTGCCCTTTTTGTGTGGGCTTACGAACGGGGTGCTGAAGCCTCCGACGGGAGTTGCACCCGTGACCTTCGGTTCTTTCGAAAGTTTTACGAAACCGACGCTATGGCTACTAAGCTACGGAGGCAATTAAAGATTTTTTAGTATTTCTTCTTTGCTGCCTAATTTTTTCTGGCATTCGCGGCATATGGGGTGCAGTTTTCCTTTTGCGTCTTTTACATGGCTGCCTATTATTTTTTTCAAAAACGTTTCTGCCATTGTTTTCCCGCATATGTCGCATTTCATGTTATTTGCCTTCTTGTGCGTCTTATATAAAGCTTATGCGTCAGTAAATCTTAAATACGTGCCGTTCCGCCCTCGTGGTATGGAATACAAACAATTTATCGGCCTGTTCATTATTGGCATTATGGTTTTGAGCACTATTGGTTTGATTGTTGTTAATTATACTGATAATGCTGCTGTTACCAAGTTGGAATACAACGATTTTACTTTCAGGCTTGCTAATAATCAGTATTTCGCCAGGATTGATGGCATTGAGCATGGTTTTGTTTTCTTTCCAGGGGATTTGGAGTTCATAGCAATTCCTGATGATGTTAAAGCGTTACTTCAGTCTCCTGTTCTCACAGTAACATATGACCCTCAGAGTAATATTTCTGAGAATCTTGGTGAGGCGCAGTATTATTTTGAAGTTCAGCTTTCAGACATTAAGATGATTCAGCGTTCTTTGACGAATAGTTCTGGTACTGAACTTCCGCAGGCTTCTTGTGCTGATGCTACTGATGCCCAGCCTGTTGTTGATTTGCGCTTGTCTGGTGTTTCAGGTATTAAGGCTGAAGGAAATTGTATCATTGTTAATTCTCTTGACGCGTATGATTTGTACCAGCAGACAGAACGCATTATCTATTCTGTTCTTGGTGTTATGCAATGAGTGAGGAGGAGCTTAACAAGCCCACTAAGTATTTTATCGTAATTGGTCTTGTTGTTACTGTTGTTGTTCTTTTTTTTCTTTTAAGGCCGAGTCCTGTTGATAATAAGAATATTGTTGATTATAATTATTTCAAGTTTGAGGAGATTGGCGGTTTGTGGCAGACTGATATTCAGCTTGACGATCAATTGTATGAGGCCGCTTTCCGTTTTAATCCAACGCAAGTCGAGGATGTTTATATGACTGGTAACTTTTCTGGTTTTAAGCAGAAGCCAATATACTTGACTTTTGACCCGACTTCTGATTCTGAGCAGTTCAAGTATCTTGCTCTGGCTGCTTCTGAGATGACTTTGCATATTGTTCGTGCTTTGAATTTTACTGTTGAGGCTGCTTGTACTAAGAATGAGACTGACGCGTGCGTTTACAGTCCTATTGTTACTTGCTCTGATAACGCGTCTGTTATTTATTTGTCTCCTTCTGCTCCTACTCAGATAACTTTAGCTGGCGATTGCGTTACTTTGAGTGGTGAGGGCATGGACTTGTTGAAGAGTGTTGACAGGCTGCTCTTTCAGTGGTATAAGATTATGCGATAAAATTATATACTTTTCGTGCTTTTTTCCCGTCGATGATATCTATTTATTGTTCTGAGAAGCTGGACGGTGTTGCGGCAGCTGCTATTGTGATGCGTCATGCTGTTCTTGGCAAACTTCCTGTTCATTTTGGTGGCTTTCTTCATCCTGATGCGTTAGATGTTGAACTCGAAGACATGTCTACTGATGAGCATAAGTTGATTTTTGTTCTCGACATTGGTCTTGCTCCTGACCACCTGTCTTTGTTGGATACGGTTAACAAAAGGAATAAGATTGTTTATTGGAACACTCATGATGATGAGAGTGTTGTTCCGCATGCAAAAATTTTTGATCGCGCTTCTAACGCTGAGTGTTCTGCCGAGCTTGCCCAAAAGCGTTTTCTTCCTAATGATTTGATTGCTAAGAAGCTTGCTGAGCTTGCTCATGAGGTTAAGTTTTGGCAGTTGAAGGACGAGCGTGCTTCTAAACTCTCTGATCTTATTTCAGCCCAGTATAATCCTTTGGAGCTTATTGATTCTTTGTCTAAAGGAGTTCTTTGGAATGACCAGTTTGAGATTTTTCATAAGGATTACTCGGAGAAGAAGCTTAATGCTTTTGATGAGCTGATGAAGTCTCTGAATGTAAAGTCATACGTCAATTACCGTTTTGGTTTTGCTCTTGCTTCCTCAATCTTAAACACTGCTGATGCTTGTCAAAAAGTTCTTGATGGTCATGCGGGTGTTGATATTGCTGTTGTTCTCTACAGGGATGGCCGTATTTGTTTTAGGCGTCGTGATGAGTGTGATGTTAATGTTAAAGAGTTGGCTCAATTGTTCAATGGTGGTGGCCGTCCTTTTGCTGCTGGCGCTAGATTGAATATGCAAGTTACTAAAGAGTCTTTGCCTGATGTTTTGTTCCATCTTGACATGGCGTTGAAGAACTTTTTTGTTGGCGTCAAAACAGTCTAGTTTTTATATGATGAACTTTTGCGTTATTGTATGATTTTTACGTTGAAAGAATTGTTTGACGTTGTCATTATGACTTTTGCTGTTGGCTATATCTTTATGGATTTGTTTCGTTCAAAGCTTGTTGGTTTTGACAAGAGGGCTTTCATGTTTGCTTGTCTTGTTACTGCTCCTGCTTTGATTGCTCATGAGTTCGCTCATAAGTTTGTCGCATTGGGTTTTGGTTTAGAAGCCACTTTCCATGCTGCTTACTTTTGGCTCGCTCTTGGTCTTGTTTTGAAATTTTTGCGTTTTGGCTTTATTTTCTTTGTTCCTGCTTATGTTAGCATTGGCGCGGGTATTGCTCAAGTCACTCCTCTGGCTAGCGGATTGATAGCTTTTGCGGGTCCTTTCCTCAACTTTGTTCTTTTCGCTGTTTCTTGGGCTTTGTTGAAGCAGAGAAAAATGAAGAAGAACACTTTTATTTTCCTGCAAGTTACCAAACAAATCAATTTGTTCCTGTTCGTATTCAACATGCTTCCTATTCCGTTCTTTGATGGTCTGAAGGTCTATCAGGGTATTTTCCAAGCATTCTTTTGAGTACAACAAACTTTTTAAAGTGCTCAACACTTTCTAAGTTGTGCACAAAACCAAATATCTCGTGATCACTGGAGGAGTTCTTTCTGGTTTAGGTAAAGGTACTGCGACTGCTTCTATCGCTCGTCTGTTGAAAGATCATAATAAGATTGTTACAATCAAGTGCGATGGCTATTTGAACGTTGATCCTGGCACTATGAATCCTATTGAGCATGGTGAAGTTTTTGTTCTTGCTGATGGGGGCGAGGTTGACATGGACTTTGGCCATTATGAAAGGTTCCTAGGAATAACTTGCAAGTCTAACTATAACTTGACTTCCGGCAAAGTTTTCAGTCGTGTTATTGCCAAAGAGCGCGAGGGCCAGTATCTTGGCAAGACTATTCAGATCTTTCCGCACATCACTGATGAGATTAAGCGTTGGTGGAAAGAAATCGTAGAAGCAGAAAATCCTGATATCATGACTATTGAAATCGGCGGCACTGTTGGTGATATTGAAAATTCTTGGTTTGTTGAAGCTGCAAGGCAGTTAAAGAAAGAAGTTGGTCAGGACAACATTTTGTACGTTCATCTTACGTACGTTCCTTTTTTGGATAGTGTTGGCGAGTCTAAGACTAAGCCTGCCCAGCGTGATATTGCTTTATTGAGGGAGAAAGGCATCACTCCTGATATTGTTATTTGCAGGAGCAAAAATGAGCTTTCTCAGAAGTTGAAGGAAAAAATTGCTTTGTTCTGTGATGTTGACAAGGAGAACGTTATCACGGGAAAAGACATCAACAGTGTTTATGAGATTCCTTTGATGTTTAGGAAAGAGGGAATGCTTGACCGTATCAAGGAAAGGCTGAAGCTTGACTTTAAGGAGGATCTCACAGAGTGGGAGAGGCTTGTTAATCGTATTAAGGCTCCTAAGCATAATGTTACTATTGCTGTTTGTGGCAAGTACACTGAGCTGAAAGACAGTTACGCCTCTATTATAGAGGCTTTGATTCATGCTGGCGCTCATTGTGATGCAGGTATTAATTTCAAGTGGGTTGAGACTACTGACATAGAAAACGGTAAGCTCTCTGTCGAGGATGCCTTGAAAGGTGTTGATGGTGTTCTTATTCCTGGTGGCTTTGGCTCGCGTGGTATTGAGGGCAAGATCAGTATTATAAAGCACTTGAGAGAAAAAAATATTCCTTTCTTGGGCATTTGTTATGGTTTGCAGTTGGCTGTTGTTGAGTTCGCGCGTAATGTTTGCAAGCTTAATGCTAATTCTACTGAGATTGATGAGAAAACCCCGCATCCTGTTATTGATTATATTCCTGAGCAGAGGACTATTACCGCAAAAGGAGGCACTATGCGTCTTGGAGAGTTCAAGGCTGTTTTGCAGAAGGGCACTTTAGTGCACAGCTTGTACAATTGTGATGTTGCTACTGAACGTCACCGTCATCGTTACGAAGTCAACCCGAAATATCATGAAATATTGACAAAGAATGGAATGATTTTCTCCGGCAGTTCTGAGAATAAGCGTTTGGTTGAGTATGTTGAGCTTCCTAATCATCCTTTTTTTGTTGCCACGCAGGCTCATAATGAGCTTACTTCAAGGCTTGAAGTTCCTAATCCTTTGTTCTTTGGTTTTGTTCGTGCTTCTCTTGGACGCAAGATTTAAAAAGCGATGTATTGTGCGAAAGTTGTATGGGGGCTAAGCAGTTTTTAGTTAACGCGTATGATGTTCATCAGAAGAAGCTGATGGTATTTAGCTTCCTAGTTCTTATTGCTTGTATTATCTCGCTGGGCGTTGGTTACGCCAAAACTGGCGAATTGTTCCAGAAGGGTGTTTCTTTGAAGGGCGGTATTACTTTAACCGTGCCTGTTGAGTCTTCTGTTGACATTCATTCTTTTGAAGAAGCGCTAAGCGGTAAGTATCCTTCAGCGGATATTAGTGTTAGGGAGATTACTGAGGGCGGAACGGTTGCTGCTTTGATTGTTGAGGCTTCCGATATTTCTCCTGAAGACTTGAAAGCTTCCCTTCCAGAGTTAGGCGTTCCTTTGGTTGATGGCGAGTATAGTATTGAGAGCATGGGCAGTTCTCTTGGCCAGCGTTTCTTCATTCAAACGATTAAAGCTGTTATTTTCGCGTTCATTATGGTTTCAATTGTTATCTTTTTGACTTTCCGTGCTTTGTTGCCGAGTTTTTTCGTGGTTTTCTCCGCGGCTTCCGGCATTATATCAACTCTTGCCGTGGTTAATTTGCTTGGCATGAAGTTGTCTGCGGCTGGTATTGCCGCTTTGCTTATGTTGATTGGTTATTCTGTTGATGCCAACATTTTGCTTACTACGAAGGTTTTGAAGCGTAAGTCAGAGGGTGGCACCATTATTCAGCGTACTGTTGGAGCCATGCGTACTGGTCTTACTATGACCTTGTGCGCTCTTGCTTCTTCCATGATTGGTCTCGCGTTTATTCGTTCCGATGTTATCAGCCAGATTATGATTATTGTGTCTGTTGGCTTGGTGTTTGACCTCATTTATACTTGGTTCCAGAATGCTTGGATTTTGAGATGGTATATGGTGAAAAATGGCAGCTCTTAAGCGCATTTTGTTGAATTTCCGTGTAATTATTCTGTTGTCTTGTTTAGTTCTGGGCTTTTTCGCAATTAATCCTAATCCTTGGAACTCGGGTGTTTCCATAAAGGCAATTTCTATGAACAGCAGCGCTGAGTTTGCTGGTTTTGAGAATCCTAAGGCCAACATTGCGCCGATGGGCCGCGAGCGTATTATTGCGATGAACAACAAGCCTATTGCTGGCGTAGAGGCTTATTTTGATTTTGTTGAGGGCTTGGAGCCTAATCAGACTGTTCAGGTTAAGACTAATAAGAATTCTTACAAGCTTACCGTCCTGCCAAAGCTGAGAACTATTGAGTTAAACGAAACTGAATTTGTTCTTATTAACGAGACCAGGGAAGTTAACGAAACAATTAACGATACTGTTGTTCTTGTGAATAAGACTTTTTCAAAAGAAGTCGAGCAGCCTAAGGTGATAACCGAGGTTATCGGCATTGTGCCTTTGGGCTTTAGTGTTGGCCATGCTCCTAAGAGCAATTTGCGCCAGGGTCTTGACTTGGAGGGCGGTACCCGTGTCTTGCTCAAGCCTGCAGAAGAAGTTTCTCGTGATACTATCGGCCTTATGGTTGATTCTTTGAAGGAGCGTTTGAACGTTTATGGTCTTGGTGATGTTGTTGTTACTGAGGTTTCTGATGCTCCTGACTTGTTGGGCGGTGGCAATCGTTTCATTCTTGTTGAGATTGCCGGTGCGACTGAAGAGGAAGTTCGTGATTTGCTTGGAAAGCAGGGCAAGTTTGAGGCAAGGATTGGCAATGATACTGTTTTCAAGGGTGGTAGTGATATTACTTATGTTGCAAGGACTGCTCAGCAGTCTGGTATCGATCCTGAGAGGGGTTGTGGTCAGAGCGTTGATGGCTGGGGTTGTTCGTTCATTTTCTCCATTACTTTGAGTCCTGAGGCTGCTCAGCGTCAGGCTGATTTGACGCAGGTCTTGTCTGTTGTTGGTGGCAGTCTGTCTCAGCCTTTAGTTTTGTACTTGGATGACGTGGAAGTTGACAGGTTGAATATTGCTGCTGACTTGCGTGGTCGTAAGACAACTGAGATTGCGATTACTGGTGGAGGCTCTGGTCCTACCGAACAGGGTGCTATCGATAATGCTTTGAAGAATATGAAGCGTTTGCAGACAATTCTTATCAGCGGCTCATTGCCAGTCAAATTAGACATTGTCCGTATTGATGCAATTTCCCCAACTCTTGGTAAGGAGTTCTTGAAAAACTCTGCTTATGTTTTGTTGTTGGCTATCGTCGTTGTTGCTGTTATTTTGATGGCTATTTACAGAAGAGTGATCATTGCCATTCCTATCGTGTTTACTGCTTTGTCTGAGATTTTCCTGACGCTTGCAATGGCTGCCTTGATTGGCTGGAATATTGATTTGGCCGCTCTTGCCGGTATTATTCTCGCTGTTGGCGTGGGCGTTAATGACCAAATCGTTATTACTGATGAGGCTATGCGCGGCGGGTCTGATGTTGCTTATAACTGGAAGGACCGTATCAAGCGTGCTTTCAGCATCATATTGAGCGCGTATTTGACTATTGTTGTTGCTATGATTCCTTTGTTGTTTGCAGGCGCAGGCCTTCTCAAAGGCTTCGCAATTACGACCATTTTGGCAGTTACTATTGGTATTTTGGTTACTCGTCCTGCTTATGCTGCTATTGTGAACTTGCTTATTGAAAAGTAAAACATTTATAACTTCTTGATTGTTTTTTTGCTTTATGAAAGCCGATCTTAACTTTTTGGAACTGCACTTCTTGGTTGAAGAGCTTCAGTCTTTGGTAGGCTGTCGTGTTGACAAGGTTTACGAGCCTGATGGTCTTTTGTTCCAATTGCACAAGTCTAATTCTGGGAAGGTTTTTCTTATAGTAACTGACAAGATGATGTGGCTTGCTAAGGATAAGCCTGTTGCTCCTGAGAGTGTTTCTGGTATTTGTTCTGCTCTGCGTAAGTATCTGAAAGGCAAGAAACTCACTGTGTTGGAACAGCTTGGTAGTGAGCGTATTGCGCGGTTTACTTTTCAGACTCAGAAGGAGACTTATTATCTTTATGTTGAGTTTTTCTCTAATGGAAACGTAATTCTCACTAATGATGTGCTGAAGATTCTTTTTGCTCGGGAGGAGCGTGCTTGGAAGGACCGTGAAATTAAGCGCGGTTTGATTTATGAATTGCCTCCTGCAAAGCAGGACGTGTTTTCATTGAAGGAAGTTCCTGCTGATGAGAAATCTCTCGCCGCTCTTGGTTTTGGCAAATTGCTTGCAAAAGAGATTGTTGCGAGAAAGGGCGATTTTAAGTCTTTATTCAAGGAGAAGCTCAGTCCGAGATTTTATTCTGATGGCGAGTTGAGTCCTATAAAGCTCATTCAATACGAGGAGTCTGGCGAACCCTTCCCATCATTTTCAGAACTTATTAATGAAAAACTGCCTCGTGTTCCTGAACAGCCTCGTGTTAGCAAGGCTTTTGAGGCGAAAAAGGCCAAGCTTCAGGACGTTATTGACATGCAGTCTAAGAACATTGAAAGGATGGAAAAGGACGCGTTAGAGTTCCAGCGTAAGGGCGAATTAGTTTACGAGCATTACCAAGAGCTTAAGGACATTCTTGAAGAACTCAATAAGGCAAAGGCTAAGTTTTCTTTGCAGGAAGTCAGGGCAAGGCTGATAGGCCATGCGAAAATAAAAGATTTGAATCCTAGGACGAGCGATGTTCTTATTGAATTAGAAGAAAAATAAGGTGGACAGCTTAACTGTTTTCCCTCGGAATGAAGTACACGCAGTTACGGAGGCCGGTTTAACTTCCGGGTTCGAATGAGACCGGGTGGAACCCAACCCCTGTGGCCGTCCAGTATTGACGACAAAGGGAGGTATTTATAAACCTTTCTTATTTTCTGGCTAGTATGTCCAGAGTGCTTGTTACCGGCGGTGCAGGTTTTATTGGCAGTCATTTGGTTGACGCTCTTGTTCTTGCAAAGCATGATGTGACTGTTTTGGACAATCTTTCCAGCGGTAAGCAGGCCAATCTTTCTGATGTTAAGGACAAAGTCACTTTTATTAAGGGTGATATTTGCAATGATTCAATTCTAAAAAAGGCTGTTGCTAGGCAGGATGTCGTTTTTCATCTTGCTGCTATTGCTAGTGTTCCTTATTCTATTCAGCACCCGTTGGAAACTCATGAGGTTAATACGACGGGCACTTTGAAAGTTCTTCTTGCCGCGAGAGATGCGAAAGTTAAGCGTTTTATTTATTCCAGCAGTGCTGCTGTTTATGGTGACGAGCCCAGTTTGCCGAAGAAAGAATCAAGTCCTTTGAAGCCTCAGACTCCGTATGCTTTGAACAAGCTTGTTGGCGAACAATATACTTTGATGTTTTACAAGTTGTATGGTATTGAGACTGTTGCTTTGCGTTATTTTAACGTGTTTGGTCCTAGGCAGGACCCGTCATCTCCATACTCGGGTGTTATCACAAAGTTTGTTTCAACCTTAAACTCAGGAAAGTCTCCTATGATCTTCGGTGATGGGATGCAGACTCGTGATTTTGTTTTTGTTTCTGATGTGGTCCAGGCAAACCTTAAGGCTATGACTGCTAATGTTGCTGGAAGAGTTTTTAACATTGCTACTGGCGTTCAAGTGTCTATTAATGAAATGCTTGCTCATTTGAACGAAATATTGGGCACTAAGATTTCCGCTAAGCACGAGGCTCGCCAAGCGGGTGATATTTTGCATAGTGTTGCTGATATTTCTGAGGCTAAGAAGTCTTTGCATTTCCATCCCGAGGTTCCTTTCCACGAGGGTCTTGAGCTTACAGTCAAAGCATAATCTATTTATACCGGTGTTTTGGACTTTTAACCATGCGCTTATACGAGCACGAAGCTAAGAGTTTGCTGAAAAAGCATGATGTTGTTGTGCCTGATGGCGTGCTTGTTTCTGAAAAGTCTTCTCCAAACGCTCCGTGTGTTGTTAAGGCTCAGTTGTTGTTTGGAAAGCGTGCTGATTTTGGCGGGATAGTGATCTGCAAGACTAAGGATGAAGCTAAATCTGCAGTTTCTAAACTTCTTGGCGCTTCTTTTAAGGGTGAGACTGTCAAGAGTGTTCTTGTTGAAAGTTTTGTTGATATGAAGAAGCAGTTTTATGTTGGCTTTTTGTTTGATACTGATTCTCGCAGCCCTGTTTTGTTGTTTAGTTCTCAGGGTGGCACTGGTATTGAGGAGCAGACTGACGTTCACAAGCTCGTAATTAATGAAATCAGTGGTTTAAATGATGCAGAATTGAAATCTTTTTTGAAAAAAGCTAAGGCTGACGAGTCTTTAGGTCCTGTTCTTCATTCATTGTGGAAGGTTTTTGTTTCAGAAGATTGTAAATTATTGGAAATCAACCCTCTCGCGCAAACTTCAAATGGCTTTGTCTGTCTTGATGCTCATGTTGAGCTTGATGATTTTGCTCTTGGCCGTCATAAAGATTTTGCATATCCTGAACGTCCTGCTAATCTTGGTCGTGCTATGACTGAGCGTGAGAAGGCTGTTAAGGCTGCTAATGATAAGGACTATCATGGTACTGTAAAATATATTGAACTGGATGGCAATATTGCTTTTCTTGCTGCTGGTGGCGGTGGTAGTTTGACTTGTATGGACGCGTTGATAGATGCTGGTGGCAGTCCCGCTAATTACACAGAGTTCAGCGGTGATCCTAATGATGAAAAAATGTACATTCTTACAAAGCAGGCAATTACAAAGCCCGGAATCAAAGGTTGTTGGATTGTTGGTGCTATCGCGAACTTTTCTAGAATGGATACTATGATGTCTGGCATTGTGCGCGCTTTTGAGGAAGTTATGCCTAAATTTCCTATTGTTGTTCGTCGTTCTGGTCCTTATGAGAAAGAGGGTTTTGCTATCTTGAAGGACGCTGCCAAAAAGCATGGTTGGGATGTTGAAGTTCATGGCGCTGAGACTCCTTTGACTGCTACTGCTAAGATTATGGTTGAGAAAGTGAGGAAGTATGGGAATATTGCTAGATAATGATGCAAAAATAGTCATCCAGGGTATTACGGGTAGCACTGGCCAGATGTCTGCGGAGCTCATGCTGAAATATAATACTAAAGTTCTTGCTGGCGTGACTCCTGGCAAGGGTGGCCAGCAAGTGCATGGCGTTCCTGTTTACAATTCTGTTAAGGAGGCTCGTGCTGTTCATGACCTTAATGCTTCTTTTATTGTTGTTCCTCCGTTATTCGCCAAGAGCGCAGTTTTGGAAGCTTTGGACAACGATATCAAGCTAGTTCTAGTCTTCACAGAAAATGTTCCTCTGCATGATTCTGCTGCTATGATTGCAAAAGCGAGGGAGAAAAAAGCAGTGCTTATTGGTCCCGCTAGCGTTGGCATGATTAGTCCTGGCATTGGTCGTATTGGTCCTATTGGCGGCTTGCCTGACATGGTTGATAAGGTTTACAAGAAAGGGAGCATTGGAATCATTTCTAAGAGTGGTGGCATGACTAATGAGACTGCGTGGGTTATCAGGCAGGCCGGTCTTGGTCAGAGTACTGTTATCGGCATGGGTGGCGAGTTGCTTGTTGGCGCTACTTATGCTGATTTGTTGAGATTGTTTGAAAAAGATCCTGAGACCAAGGCGGTTGTTGTTTTTGGCGAGCTTGGTGGTACTTATGAGGATCAGATTGCGGAAGTATTAAAAAATAAGGAATTTACAAAACCAATTGCGGTGTTTATTGGTGGTAAGTTCGCTGAGAAAATGCCGAGTGGCATTCAGTTTGGCCATGCTGGTGCTATTATCGAGCGTGGCAAGGGCAAGCCGTCTGAGAAGATTGATAAGTTGCGCAGGGCCGGTGCTTTGATTGCGGCTTATCATCATGAGATTGGCCAGGTTATCAGGGATGCGTTATGAAATGGAATACTAAAATTTCAAAAGTTACTGAGAAGGGTGCTGTTGTTAGAGGCTATGATGTTTCTGCGTTAATAGGAAAAATAACTTTTACTGACATGATTTGTTTGTTGTTGAAGGGCGAGTTGCCTAAAAAGGGCGAGCGCGAATTGTTGGACGCTATTTTTGTGAGTGCTGCTGAGCATGGTATTCAAGTGCCTTCTGTTACTGCTTCGCGTATTGTTCAAAGTGCTGGCAACTCTATCAACACTTCTGTCGCTGCTGGCGTATTAGCTATTGGCGATCATCATGGCGGTGCTGTTGAGCAGGCTGCAAGGCTTTTCCAGGAGAATGTTTCTAAACCTGCTTCTGGTGTTGTTGCTGAGCGTCTTGCTCGTAAGGAGCGTCTTGGTGGTTTTGGTCACAAGCATTATGATCAGGACCCTCGTGTTGTTCCTTTGTTCGCTCTTGCTGTAAAGCACAAGCTTGCTGGAAAGCATATCGCGTTTGCTAAAGAAGTTGATAAGGAGTTGTGCGCTCAATCTAAAAAAGTCCTTCATTTGAACATTGATGGCGCTATTGCGGCCATTATCAGCGACCTCGGCTTTCCTTGGTTGTCTGCTCGTGCTTTTTTCATTATCCCAAGGACTGCTGGAATCGCAGCTCACGTGGTTGAAGAGCGTATGTCTGGCGAAGTATATCGTCGTGAAGATGACAGTAACGTAACTTATTCTGGTCCTGCTGAAAGAAAGCTTTAAATTGTGCTTTCATTGTCTTCTTTTATGCTTCCTGCGTGTGTGAAAACTGAGGTGTGGCGCGAGCTTGTAGAGTCTTTGTCTGCTAAGCTGAAAGCGCCTGTAATTTGCGGTCCTGCTGTTTTCGGCAAGCTTTCTTTTTTCCAGGAATTAAGAAACAGGCGTACTGACGACCCTTATGCTGACGTTCCTGGCATTAAGTATGCTGTTGTTGATGTCGATGGCTGTAAGGTTTTTGTCGGCCCTTTTAGGACTGATGAGGCGCATTCTTTTGATGAGGAGCTTGCTGATTCTAGGCAGAAGCTTCCTGCTTGGAAGGAATATTATCCTGAGCTTATTGAAACTTCTATTAAGGGCGCTGCAACTGCTGGCCGTTCTGCTTTCATTGTTAATGAATCTTTGAATCGTGCTAAATTATTGTTGGAGTTCTCTCAGGTTGTTGGTCATTCTCAGGACGCTGATAATGCGTTGTATGCTGCTATTGAATTTCTTGCCAGAAAGTTTAAGCTGAATAACGTTTTTGTTTCTGCTTTTGGCAAGCACGCGCGTCATTTTGACTTGTCCGAGGCGGGCAGGGCTGTTGAACAGCGTATTGTTGCTCAGGTTAAGGGCAACAAGTCTATTTTTACTATTAATGATGTCCAGTCTGACTTTTTGCTTGATGGTATTAAGGGCAGGGAGAGTTTGCATAAGTGTGTTGTTGGTTTTCCTTTGACTGTTAATCGCGAGCTTGTTGGTTATTCTGTTGTTTATTCTGAGCTTGTTCCGTCTATTGACAGCATTGCTGAAGTTTTGTACGAGCTTTCCCGCGTGCTTTCTCGTCTTTCTCATTATGAGAAGGTGCAGGAATCAGCTGTTACTGATGCACTGACTGGTCTTAGTAATCGTGCTGAGCTTGTTAAGAATGTTGATGAGATGATTTCAAGGCTTTCCAAGCAGAATCTTCCTATTAGTGTTATGATGATTGATGTTGATAATTTCAAGAATTTTAATGATACCAAGGGTCATCCCGAGGGCGACCGTATTTTGCGCGCTATTGGAGAGATTATCAAATCCTTGACGCCTAAGGATGGTATTTGCTGCCGTTATGGCGGTGAGGAGTTCATGATTGTTCTGCCTGTTGCACAGCAAATTGCTAAGGACTTGGCCGAGCAGGTTCGTGTTGATGTTGAGAAGAATTGTACGCTGACCGTCAGCATTGGCTTGATGTCTTGTATGAATAGTTCTGCTTCAAGGGATACTCTGATAAGAGAGGCTGACCGTGCTTTGTACAGGGCAAAGCATTTAGGTAAGAATAAGGTTGTAGCATATTTCATGGTTGACAGGACGCTGGGTGTTATTGATGCGTAGAAAATCTCGTATGAAAATTATTTTTCGTGGAGATTTTCTAGGCCCAAGAACCGCATATTATATTAAATCTGAGGAGGCGGTTCTTGATGCATAAGGAGTATGCTTTGCCTGTTGAATGCTATCATCAGCGTTCTCCTGATACTTGTCTTGCTGCTTGTGTTAGGATGTCTTTGCATTATTTTGGTGACAAGATTGATGAGTTGAAATTTTATCACAAAGCGAGATTCGGTCCTAAATATCCTGGCTTATGCGATGTCTGCATTGCTTTGCCTTTAATCAAGCGTGGCTATTCAGTAATCTCATACTGGAATGGTCATCTTGAGGATTGGGGTGTTTGGACTTCTGAGCTTTCTGAACTGTATTCTACTCATGAGGCTGCTGCTTTTAAGACCGGGAAGTATCATCGTCGTGCTAATGCTTCCCCTGAGTTGATTAAGAAGTTTTTGATTGGCGGAATTCCTGTTATTGCTGAAGTTCTCGCCGGCAAATTCTACAGAACAAGAGAAATCGGCACGCATATGATTTTAATTAGAGGATTTGATAAGCACGGCTTTTTGATTTGTGATCCTTGGGGCATGCAGCATTTTGTTTCTTATGAACACTTCCAAAAAGCATGGGTGCCTAGTAAGAAGTTTGGCAAGAGTATGATTGTTGTTTTGCCTATTTCGAAGTCAGAATTTCCACAACGTCTCGGTGTTTGAGCGGTGTTTCTTTTCCTATTTTTCGTTTTGTTTTGACGTCTATTGCTGCTACGAAATTTTTGGCCAAATCAGTATGAATATGTGCTGCAAAGTCCAGTGCTGTGCTTGTGGGCGGCAATAAGAAGCAGTCCGGTAGTATTCTTCCTTGCGAGTCTCCTAGTTTTCCTACTCCTCCTGGAAATATTGCGAGATATTTTAGTAATTGCAAAACTGCGATATCGAGCGCGTTCTGCACTCCCGTGCTTCCATAATTGTCGAGTACTTTGTGTTTGATGAAATTTAAGGCTTGTTTTTGTTTGTCATTGAGTTTATCGCTCATTTCAAAATCTTTTTCTCCGGGTGTGTACTTGATGAGTCCTGCTTTTGCTGCTTCTTTTAGTGCAAGTTCTGAGTCTCCTGAGCAGGGTATTATGATATAATCAGGAAACAGTTTTTTGCATCTTTCTAAGTTTTCATTTGCTGTTGGCAGGTCCATTTTGTTAGCAACAATCAGCATCGGCTTCGTTCTTTTTCTGATGTACCTGGCTAAATCGAGTAAGTTCTGGTCCGTCCACTGGCTTGGTTTTTGTGGGTCTAGTTTCAATGCTGACATGGATTCTTCTACTATTGGATCAGTGACGTTCAGCCCGCTTAGCTGTTTTGCCATTGCTGTTGATAGTTTTGTTTTTTCCGTTGTTATTGTTCTTGCAAACCTGTCCCATCCTCGATGTATTATGCCTAGTATCCACATGTCGAGTTCTATTTCCAAAAATCTTATGTCGAATGCGGGATCATAGCTTCCTGGTTGTATTGGCTCTCCTTTCTCGCTTGTCGTGCCTGCCATGTCTACAACATGGATGAAAACATCTGCCTGTCTCAAATCATCAAGGAACTGGTTTCCCATTCCTTTTCCTTCGTGTGCTCCGGGGACTAGTCCTGCTACGTCAAGTACTTCTATTGGCACGAATCTTTTATTATTGACGCAATACCCGTATCTCGGATTGCACTGTACTCCTAGTTCTTTGTCCACGCAGTCTATTTTGATGAACGCGAATGCCCTGTTTGGTTTTATTGTTGCGAATGGATAGTTTGCTATTAGCGCTTCTGCTAGTGTCGCTGCTTTGAAAAACGTGCTCTTGCCTACATTTGCTTTTCCTACTATTCCTACTAGCATATTTTGTGCTCCGACTACGGTGCTTTATTAAATTTGTCCCCCGCTACGTTTATAAACCTGAGTTCTTTTAATTCTAGTATGGCATTCCAGCAGTCGACTGAAAACCCTATTAAGCATCGTTTCTTGGATTTTGGCAAGGATCGTATTGAGATTGCTAACTGGGTTGTTCAGGTGCGTGATGCGTACAATCTTTCTTATGTGTACACGATGATTCATGATTGGATTTGTGAGGAGGGCTGGGCTGATCGTGATGATTCTCTTTTTCCTGAGACTTATTACATGCAGCGTGAGAATCCTGCTTTTGGCAAGGAGATTTGGTTGAGGTGGCGTTTGACTAAGAAGCCTCCGGGCGGAAAGGGCGAATTGTTCAATTATATGTTGGACTTGGACTGGAAGGTTATTGGTTTGAAAGATACTGAGATTGCTTGGAAGGGCCAGAAAGTAAAAGCTGATAGGAGCGAGTTCGAGCTTACTTGTCGTGGCGCTCTTGTTATTGATAAGACTAGGCAGTGGAAGTCGTGGCCTTTTTCTGAGATTAAGGAGCTGTACATTAGGCGTACTTTGAGGCACAGCGTTTCAATGCATCGTAAGAACATTTATGCTGATGCTTACAGGCTTCGTGATATTGTTATGAACTATTTGAAGCTTGAGACGTTCATGCCTGTTAAGGAAGGCGGCGAGATGTACTTGAAGAGAACGCTTGAGTAACTACAAACCTTTATAAATGGTTTTTCTTCTTGTTTTATTATGCCAAAGTTTGACCAGCCTGTCACTTTAGTCAAGCACCGTGGTTTCTTTAATTATTCTGAATTGTCGCAGGCCATTCGCAAGTGGTATATTGATGATGATTATGAAGTTTTGAACATGCCTATGTATAAGCAAAAATTTCCAACTACGACTGGCGTTGAGCACGAGTTTAAGATTCACGGCGAGAAGAACGTTACTGAGTATGTTAAGTTTCACATGGACGTTTTTATACGTATTTACAATATGCGTGATGTTGAGATTATTCATGAGGGCAAGAAGTTGAAAATGCAGGAGGGTCAGGTCCAGGTTGAGGTTATTCCTGTTCTTGAGCTTGATTGGCAGAGTCGTTTTAAGGGTCCTAAGCCTTGGAAGGATTTTTTGTCTGCTTTGGACGAGTTTTACAGGAATTACATTATTAAATACAAGATTGTTGACTACTGGGAAGATATGGTTTTGTTGAAGAGCTCTCAACTCGCGAGGGTTATTAAAGAGGCGCTTGGTCAAGAGGTTATCTGATGGCAGAAAGGCTTATTGTAGTGGACAAGGAAAGGCTTGACTACGCTGGCTTGTTTGATGCCAAGGAAGTTCTTCGTGTTATGCAGCAGTGGTCTGCTGATAAGGGTTATTGGCTTATTGAGAAGCGCCATGGCGAAACTACAAAGCCGGAAGGTAAAGTTATAGACTTTGATTTTGAGCCTTTCAGGAAGTTTACTGATTATGCGAAGAGTATTATTAAGATTCGCGCGCAATTTCAGGACGTTAAGGATGTTGTTGTTGAGAAGGATGGGAGAAAAGTTAAGCTTCAGGAGGGCAGGATTGTTATTATTTTGGACGGAATTCTTGAGACTGATTATGAGGGCAGGTGGGAGAGCAAGCCGGTGTTTTATGTTCTGCGCACTCTTTTTGAGAAGTATGTTTACACTCCTTTTGTCAGCGGTTTTGAGCGCGGGGTGAAAGAGGACGTGATGGCTTTGAAGAATAATCTCAAGGCTTTCTTGAACCTCACTCGTTATGCGTGATGAGCTTTTCAAGGCAGTTTGGCGTTTGTGCGAGTTGTTTCCTCAGCTTCGTCCGGCGATAAAGTATTCTGAAGTTCTTAATCAGGAAGATGTTGATTTATTCGCTGCTTTTGCGAATGGTCACGTTCAGCAGGTATTGCATGATTTTCCTACTGATGAGAAAGCGCAGGATGAGCGGGTTTCTCTTTTCTTGCAGGGCTCTACTGGTCTTTCAAGAGTTCGCGAAGCTGATGTTCAGCTTGTAAGTTCTATCTTGACCGCGGCATCCGGCAATGATACTGGTATTTCTCCTGACATGCGTGACTTGGTCGACTTCTTGCGTGCGCATAAGAGGATTTGGTGGAGCTTGCATGGTGCTTATGAGAAGATTGTGAAGAACAATGTTGTTGGCACTTGTCCTGTTGTTGTTGCCAGTCCTCCTCTTATTGACCGTATTCTTCCTTTTGGTTCTAAAATGCACAAGTTTCAGGAATTTCACAAGCTCTTCCATGAGAGCGTTCATTTTGTTCTTGAAGAGAACGGCATTTGTTTTCATGACGCAGATCTTGATGAGGGGATAGTTACTTATTTCCACCAGCAGGTTGCGGGTAAGAGTGTTTGTGCTTTGCATTATGTTGGTGATGATGGCGCGCGTTATCTGAAAAATGCTGCTTTGTTTGAGAAATATTTTTCTGGATATTCACGCGAGAACGTTATTCCTGCGCTGAAGCATTTGAGGGTTGAAGACCTTAAAGTTCTATGAGTTTGCCTTTTCTGCCGACGTTTATCACGATCGTATTTCCTATTTTTTCTTCTATGCCTTCTGCTTCGTGAACGTGTCCGCATAATACTATGTCTGGTTTTGTTGCTTCTATTGCTTTTCTTAGTCCTATGCTTCCTTTGACGTATTGTGAGAATGATTCCATTAAAGTGCCTGCTGGGTGTATGTGGGTTACGAGCACTTTCTTTGTCGTTTTTGCCTGAGCGTTTACATGTTTGACTGTATCATAAATCTCTTTTTCTGTTAGCATGTGCATTCCCGCGTTTGTTCCGCCGCATCCTAGTATGTCTACATTTCCATGCTGTATGCTCTTTCCGTGCAAGTTCGGCACGTTGTATTGTGCTGATAGGAAGTCTGTTGCCAGCCAGTCATGGTTTCCTGGTACTAAGAAGACCGGCTTTCCTGTTTTGACGAAGTGGTGCATTATTCCTGCTGTGTCGTCTTCTTCTACTATGTCGCCGTTTAGAATTATAATGTCCGCGTTTTCTTTTACAGCTTTTTCTGCTAGGTAGAGCGCTTGTCTTTTGTCACCGTGGAAGTCTCCTGCTGCGAATATTCTTACCATAAATGTATATTCTCTAGTATCTATTTAAAAGATTATCGCTTACCAGAAGAAGAATCGTCTTTTATTTTTTCTAACTAGTTTATTTAACTCAAGTTCTAATTGCCCTGCATTCGGAAATCTTGCTTCGTCTTTTTTGAATTGTGGGCTGTGATGCAAATGTCTGCCGGGTTTTGCTGTGTATTGGTGTTTCTTGTGCAGCATTTCGTGGTACATTACGTAATCTCTCAGTTCTGTATTTTCCATTAATATTGAGCTGATTGTTATCGTGTCTGTCGCGTACTCGTATGTTCCCAGCCTGTTAACGCCTTTTCCTATTTTGAGGTTTGTCTGCATCATCATTCCGTTGAAGAACATCTCATTAACTCTCTTGAAGCTTTCTTCCAAAACCGGATGCGTGTGAGTTTTGGGTGCTACTGTTGACAAACTTTTTATGAAGTTGTGGTACAAATCAATGTTGATTGTTGGTCTTTTCGTTTTGAATAATCTGACTAAAAGTTCTTGGTACAGCCCTTTTTGTATGTCTGGGCTTACTCCTTTCCATTTTTTGCTCGCGTTGACCGTTATCGTTTCCACGTTCATTCTTATGTTTGCGTTGTATCCTTTGAATTTCCCGCTGTATTGCAGAATTAGCTGTCTTTGTTCGCTTTTTTCCGGGTATATTTCTTGGTATGCTTGTTCTAGTATGTTCATTCTATCGGGTATCTGAGCAGTGCTCCTATTTTTCCTATGTCTCTTAGTTGTACTCCTTCTCTTGTTTGTGTGGATATTATTTTTATTTCTGTTGAGAACGCTTTTGCTGTCATTTCGAATTGTTCTATTTTTTGTTCGTCAAGCGCTTCTGATAATAGTAATGTTGCTACTGCTCCCATTTCGAGTGCTTTCAGGGTGTTTGCTTCTCCGTATGTTACCATGTCCGGCTTTATTGCAAGAGTTTCTAAGAACTTGCTGACTAGTTTTTTTTCTTCTGCTACTTCTTCATGTGCTAGTACGTCTGTGCTTTTTTCTAAAAGCTCTTCCAGTCCAAATTCTTCAGTATAACTCAAATCCTTGATCGCGATTATCTTTCGTTTGACTTCTTCTGTTATGTGTCCGCTGGCTACAAAATCGTATTTTGTTGGTCCTGGCCCGCCTACAAGTATGCCCTTGAGCCCTTCCATTTTCAGAAATTGGGCTTTTACTATGTCTGCTACTTTCTTAAAGTGCTCATTAACTGCAATTTCTCTGTTGCGTGCAAATCTTACGCTTGATTGTCCCCCTGCTTTCATTTTTCCTGGTATGTGCGAGTGTGTTGAGATTAATGGAATAATCGTTTTTCCTTTTAAGATCGCAATTGTCGCATCTCTGGAGTCTAAAACTATCATTCCGTACGCTTCTTTTGTTTCCATCATTTCTTTTAGTATGTCTATCTGGAAGTTTTTGTCGCACCTGTACATTCTTGTTTGAACGGGGATTGGTGGTTCTATTCCCCAGACTCTTACGTCTGTCGCTCCTTCTCTTGCTGCCACGTTTCCTGAGAATACGGCCATTCCGTTTTTTGGCGTGCTTTTGTATAGTCTGAGGTGGACTATCATTCTTTCAAGCGCGTCTATAACGTTTTTTCTTGTTTGCGCGCTTTTGATGTTTGTTGCAGTGCCCTGTTCTTGTTGTAAGTGTTGTATTATTTTGTTCAAGTCATAGCCTGCTGGAATGTAAACGGTGACAAATTCGGTATGGCGCGCGCTATACGACTCTAGTTCTTTTATCAGCTTTTTTAGGTGGAATTTTTCGTTTTCCGTGATGCCCATTTTGTGTACTTTGCTCTATCGTGCTATATATAAAGTCTTTCTCTAGAAACCTTTTTAAATAGTTCGAGGTTTTCCTTCGTTACATGGCAGATGCACAGAAGGGTTTGGGTATTGTTAATCGTTTTGGAACGCGTTATGGCTGGACTTTGAAGCGCAAGCTTGCTAAGATTGAGGTTGAGCAGAAGAAGGACCATAAGTGCCCGTACTGTTCCAAGCTTAAGGTTCATCGTGTTTCTTTTGGTATTTGGCTGTGTGACAAGTGCAATAGCAAGTTTACAGCGCGTGCTTACACTGTTGGTACTAAATTGAGTCTTGTTGAGCAGGCTGCGCAGATGGTTGCTGAAGCTCCTGAAATCCGTTCAAAGAAGTCTGTTGAGGAAGAAGAGTAATAAAAATGGTAAAGTATACTTGTTTTTTGTGTGGTAAGAAGATATCTGAAGAGATGATGGGCAAGCGTGTTCGCTGTCCGTACTGTGGTAGTAAGGTTTTATACAAGTCACGTTCTGTTGCAACTAAGGTCAAAGCAATATGAGTTTGTCTAAGGATGCACAAGAGAGCATTCAGCGTTTGCAAATGATGGAGCAGAACATGCAGTCTTTGAATATGCAGAAGCAGCAGTTTCAGGCTCAATTGTTCGAGTTGGAGAGCGCGTTGAAGGAAGTTTTTACTGCTCCGGCTGTTTTTAAGATTGTTGGCGGCATTATGATTGGCACTGATAAGTCTGTTTTGCAGCAGGAAATGCAGGGTAAGAAGGAGCTTGTTGAGTTGCGCTTGCAGACTTTGGAAAAGCAGGAAACTCAATTGAAAGATAAGGCTAAGAGATTGCAGGAAGAAGTTCTTGCCAGCGTTAAGGAGTGAGTGACATGGATGCTTTGCAGCAGGTGATTTTTGCTCTTCGGGAGCTCGAACAGGATTCTTCTACTACTAAGAATGTTAAGTCAAAGCTTGCTTCAACTTTGAAGGTTTTGAACACTGATGGTGAGCTTTCAATTAAGGTTAGTAAGGCTTTGCACGAGCTTGAAGTGTTGTCTGAGGATTCTAACGTTCAGTCTTATACTAGAACTCAGATTTTTAATATTGTCAGTCTGCTCGAAGTCGTATGATTTTCTGTTTTGACGTGTAGAGGTGTGGCACGCAGTGTTCGTCTTTGTCTCTTATAGTGCTTGATATTATTCCGAACTTTTCTAGTGTTCCTGTTACTGCGCCGATTTGTACTTTTTTGCCTATGTGTTGTTTTGCTTTTTTTCTCAGGAATAGTCCTGCGACTGCGTTTGGTATGAAGTCTCTGAACGCCAGCAATATTGAGATGCCGATTATTATTACTGCTAGTGTTGCTATTATTACGAACACTATTTTTGTTAGTCCGAACTGCTGTAGTATTACCAGAAGTGTTGCCGTGTAGATTACATACTCGAGTATTGTGCCTAAAGCGTCGCTTAATGGCTTAAACCCTGCTGATACTAGTATTCTGTTGAGTTCTGCTTCTGCTAGTAGTTTTTTTGCTATTCTGCTAGCTAGTTTTGCTATTATGAATCCTACGAAGAGTGTTATTAGTGCTATGGCTATTCTTATGAGGAAGTTCTCTATTGCCATAAACCATGCCATGTTATTGAGTTCTTGTATGCGGGTTATAAAGTTTTTTATATGAGTGTGCAGAGAATTCTGTTTATGGACCAGCATGAGAAGATTAGGGAAATAGAAGCCGCGATGTCCAAGGCGAAGTACAACAAGGCTACTGAGCATTGGTTTGGCTTGATGAAGAGCCAGATTGCCAAGCTTCGTGAGAAGCTTGAGAGGAAGTCTGCTGGCAAGGGCGGTGGTGAGGGCTGGTTTGTTAAGAAGACGGGCAATTCTACTGTTATTTTGGTTGGTTTTCCTAGTGTTGGTAAGTCCACGTTGCTGAACGCTTTGTGTGGTACTAAATCAAAGGTTGCCGCTTATGACTTTACGACTCTTGATTGTATTCCTGGAACCTTAAATTATAATAATGCTAAAATCCAGATTCTTGACGTTCCGGGCATTATTTCTGGTGCTGCTTGGGGCCGTGGCCGTGGTAAGGAAGTTCTTGCTATGGCGCGTAATGCGGACTTGGTGATGTTTGTCGTTGATGCCTTGCACCCAGAGTATTATTCTGTCTTGCAGAAAGAAGTGTATGATGTTGGGATTCGTATTGGTCAGAGGAAGCCTGAGGTCAAGATTGTTCGTAAGACTCGCGGTGGCTTGAGCATTCATTCTACTGTTAAGCTGACTAAGGTGAGTTTTGACACTCTTGAAACAATTCTCAGGGAGTTTAATATTTCTAGTGCTGATGTTGTTGTGCGTGATGATATTGATATTGACCAGTTTATTGACGCTATTGAGGGTAATCGCAAGTATGTTCATTCTCTTGTTTGTGTTAACAAGGCGGACTTGTTGGATGATAAAGGCCGCAAATCTGTAATTGGACAGCTGCCCGAGTCTGTTTTTGTTAGTGCTGAGAATGGTGACGGCATTGAGGAGTTGAAGGAGTCAATTTTTAACTCCCTGAATTTTATCCGCGTGTTTTTGAAAGAGGTTAACCATAAGCCTGACTTGGACGAGCCTATGATTTTGACTCGTCCTGCTACTTTGAAAGCAGTGTGCGAGCACATTCATCGTGATTTTGTCAAGAAGTTCAGGTTTGCTCGTATTTGGGGCAAGTCTGCCAAGTTCCCCGGCCAGCAGTTTAGGCATGTCGAAAAAGTTTTAGAAGACGGCGACATTGTTGAAATTCATATCAGGTGACTCGCGTACTCGCGTTGCCGCATTCCTTTCTTGTGCGCTAAGTGTCTCATCGCTTTGTCAAACCCGCTTCCGTATTGTGCTGCTTGTTTTGGTCTCCATGCGAGTTCTTTTGGGAGTCCTATTTCTTCTGCGATTTCTCTGAGTATTATTTTTCTGTGTTCTTGGCTTATTTTTCTGTTTCCTGGTATTCCCATTGCCGCGATTATCAGGTCGTCATCTAAAAATGGAACTCTCACGTTTATTCCCAGTGCTTCTCCTACTGTTGCGTCTCTTTGCAGGTCTCTTTTCCACATTTCTCTTAGTCCTCTCCAGCATTCGTCATTTACGTCTTGTGCGTGTTCGTGTCTTTGGTAGCCTGCGAATATTTCTTCGCTTCCCAGCCCGCCGAAGAATATTTTTTCGTCTGCTAGTTCTGTTGCTGCTATGATGACGCTTGCTACTCCTATTGCTATGCAGTCGTCTGTTTTCAATATCTTCGCTGCTTTTCTTAATGGCGTTTCTACTTCTGCTTCTGTGTATTCTTTGTGTTTCCAGTTTAGTTTTAGTTTGTCAACCGCAATTTTTGCCGCTGCCACATCTTTGCTTCCTTTTATTCCGACTGTGTAACATACAAAGTTGTCAGTGAACTTTTTGAGCAGTGCTGCAATCAGGCAGCTGTCCACTCCTCCTGATAAGAATAGTCCGAATTTTTCTTTTGGCACTCTTTTTTCAACCGCTTTTACCAGTGCTTTCATAACTTCTTCTTTTGTGCTCGGAACGGTCCTCTTTCTAAGTTCTTCTATGTGTTTTTTCCAGTTTTCTTCTGTTGGCAGTCTTCCTGCTTCAAATTCTTCTATCATATTGTATGCTTTGCATGCAAAGTTTTAAAAATCTTCTCGAGAGGAATGCTATTATGATGTTTCGCGCTTTGGGTCATCCTAACATTAAGGCTACTCATAAGAATACGATCGAGTTCACTAAAGAGGACTACTTAACCCCAGAAGGCGACTGTATTGTTGGCGTTAAGGCTGATTTTGATGTTTCTGAACTGAAAAAGTTTGTCAAAAAGCATAAGCACGTTAAGATTACCATCAAAACTGGCGGGTTGAAAGAAATTATCACTGCAAAAACCAACCCTGACTTTAGCGACGACCACGAACTCGTCATCCGTCTTGGCGAGCATGCTTCTCCGCGTACTTTTGCAGTTAGAGCTGACAAAGCCGCTAAACACTTAAACCGCGAGCTAGTCAAAGCATTGCAGATGGGTAGTCCGTTCGAGGTGCAAATTGAAGAAGCAGTTGAGTAAGTCGGATGTTGAGAAGATTAACGCGGAGATTCAGCAGCAATTTGAGGTTCCTGACTTTTTTACTAAGAAGGACCGTCTTACATTGGCTGACATTAATCATCAATTGTACATAGTGCAGGACGATTTAATCTGTTTCTTCTATATCGAAGGCAAGCTTGTCCCAACATTAAAATTATTGTTGCAGCGTCCTTTCCTCAAGCAAGTTATAGTTGACATGGGTGCCGTAAAGTTTGTTTCTTCCGGCGCTGATGTCATGCGTCCCGGTATTGTTGAGTTTGATAAATCAATTAAGAAGGACGAGCTTGTTGTCGTGGTTGACCAGACTCATAAGAAGCCTTTGTGTGTTGCTCGGGCTTTATTTTCGGGTACCGACCTGCTTGGGATGAGTCATGGTAAGGTTTTGAAGTCTTTGCACTTTGTTGGCGATGAAATTTGGCAGCTTGTTCCTTGATTGTTCTTGCGATATCTTCCATTTCCGGCCTGTTTTTTGGGTCTTCGCTTAGCCCAAAGTAAATGTGTCCTCCGAACTGGCCGTGCGCGTTAAACTCTGTTGCGCTATATCGTGGCTTGTCGTATGCTATCCAGTCGTCTCCGTCCGATTCGTACATTCCGAATGGTTCTTGGTTGAAGAGCAGTTGGTATGCGAGGAGGCTGTATTGGAATACGTCTGTGCGCGTGCTGAATTCACCTTTTTGCCAGTATTCTGGCGCGAGTGATGATGGTGTGCCGACAACAAGTCCTTTTTCGAAGTAAGGGTGGTCTTCTTTTATTGGTCTTGATGCGTCAAAGTCTATTAGTTTTGTTGTTCCATTTAGAAGCACGTTCTCTCTTTTCACGTCCATGTGTATAACGCCTTCTTTGTGGCAGTGTAATATTGCTTGTGCCAGCTGGTCAAGGACTGTTAGTTTTTTTTCTGTTGGTAGTTCTTTCTGTTCTCTTAGATTTCTCCCGCTGTATTTTGTTACGATGTATAGTTTTCCGTCATGTCTCATTAGTTCTTTTAATTGCACGACGTGCGGGTGTCTGCACTTGTGTTGCAGTTCTGCTTCGTATAATAGGAGTTGTTCTCCGAGGTCATTGTCTTTGCGGTGTGGTCTTGATTTTTTAATTACGACTTGCTCTCCTGTTTTTGCGTCTGTCGCAAGAAATATGGCTTTTTTTGGGTGCAAGCGCACGTTAATAGCATATGGTCCTATTCTTGCTGGCATTTGTTCAACTTCGTCTAGTTCCATTTTTTTTTTACCGTGCTTCCACAAGCTCTGGGGCTGGTTTGAAGAATTCTGTTACCAATGCGTATGGAACTGCGCTCTTCCCGTTTCTTACTATTTGTTCTGCAAATCTTGTTACATAGAGTGCGAATGGTATTGAACCGTCATAGTTTGCCCGTAGGTTTTTCAGCGTGAATTCCGTTGTTCCTTCGCTTTTGCTTATTTTCCAGTCTTCTGGTCCTTGAAGTAGTGGTCCCACAAAGTAATCTGGCGGGGTTTTTCCTGTGAGTTCTGTTATCCTTCTGACTTTTTCAATTTTTGAAAGTCCGTTCTTTCCGTGTGGTTCAAAATAATCTCCTCCAAATATGTGTATGTCTGCTTTTGGCTGGAGCATTACGTCTCTGATCGGGTCTATGAAGTAGTGGACTCCGAGCTCTTCTTTCTTGTCGTGGACGTTGATGACTTTCCACTGGCCGTTTTCTTCGCATTTTTCATTTCTGCATCTTATTTTTAGTCGGTCTTTTCCTAGATAGATTGCTTGTGATCTTGGTGTGTGATTGCAGCATGCGCAAACAGGATGTATTGGCACTCTTTTGTCTCCAAGTGCGTATTCTCCATCAAATATTTCTCTTAGTGCTGGCGTGTCTGCAATTACTCTTGCCAGCCCTGTTCTGTACTGGTGTGTTGATTGTACGTTTGATAGTCTGTCTATTCTGAATGGAACGCTTAATGTTTGGGACAGTTCAGTTGTGAACGCTCTTAGTTCTGTTTCTGTTTTTTGCGCTTGCGTCATGTTTCCAACTGGCTGGTATTTGAAGTATAATGCTGATGCTTGTTGTGTTCCTCTTTTGATTGTCGGCATGTCTATGTCGCATACTGTTAGGTGTACTTCTGCTTCTTTTTGTTGCGCGAGAATTGCTGCTATTGCTATTGTCGTAATGTTTCCTAGGTGCAGGGTTCCTGATGGCCTGACTCCTACTGCTACGCTTTGCGCTGGTCTTGTTAGTATTGAGTCAAGGTCGTTTGTTATCACTGTCATCACTCACTATTCCTTATATTTTATATAAAACTTATAGAGAAATGGTTATTTCGAGCTGGTTATTTATAAACGTTTGTATGCTTGACTAGTGCATTTCTAGAAGTCGTCTGGCTTTTGGCACGAAGTTTAGTATTGTTCCTTCTTTGTATTTGCCTGAGCCTACATAGTCATTTTCGTACTTTAATATCACAAACCCTTCATAGCTGCCTGCTACTGTAAGGTCTTGTCCTTGGAACCATTGTTTCAGTTGTTCTCTGTTTAACTCGTACACATTTTTGGTCGCTGTTGGTCCTATTATTTGTGATCCTTCTATGCTTAGTCTTAATTGTCCGTGTTTGAGTTCTGCTATGTACAGTCCCAAGCTGTTAATGCGTATTTTCTTCATATCTATCTTCTCAACGTCTCTTGTTATTACGTAGATTTTTTCTTTGCCGTGTACGAATGCGACTTTTTCAAATAGTTCTGGCACGTTTCCGTACAAGTTTTCTATTTGTCTGAAGAAGTGTTTTAATTCCCTGCTTCCCATGAAATCGTAGTTCTCTTTCATAATTAGATGCCCCACATGGGGTTTCCTTTTCTCATTATTTCTGCAATCTCTTTCAATACGTTCTTCTCATCTTCGGATAAATGTTCTTTGTGTACTTTATATTGTCTGAAGTGTTCTTCTGGGATTGCGCTGTAAAGAATGTCTCCTTCGTTGAGTTGTCTTCCCATTATTACTCCGGGCATGCTTGCTGCTGCTTGTTTTCCCTTTTCCAACTTATCAACGTTTTCTTGTTCTACTTGCAGTCCTTTTACGTTTGTTATTTCTTTTCCGTCTGCTTTCATTAGTGGCGTGTTTGGCTTCAGCATTCCTGCGATTACATACACTCCTGCTACTGCTGGGTTGCTTTGTCTGAACACGTAGCCTTTGAGCAGTTCAATCTTGCACGGCCTGACGAGCACGTCTAGTTTTGATAATTCAATATTTTTTTGTTGCGTTTGTTTCCATGCGTCATACTCTTCTATCAATCTGTAAATAACATCATTTACTAGTACGTGCGCGCTTGTTGGGAAGTCTGGTTTTGGTATGTTGAATCCGAGTATTACTCCGTGCAGTGGGTCTGTTGCTAGTATTGCTTCTGCGTCTGAAATGTCCTTTTTAGTTATCGGCCCTATTCCGCTTTTTCTGACGGGGATTCCTCTTCCTCGTAGAAGTGTTATCAGCGCTTCCAGGCTTCCTAGTGCGTCTGCTTTGATTATTATGCCGTCGTCGTCTGTTTCTATTAATACTTCGTGCATTTCTTTGTGCAGTTCTTCCTTTATCTTTTCAATGTCTCCGACTGCGCTCATTATTGGCGCTCCGGCTATTGCTTGTTCTGCTCCGATTGCTACTATTCTTACTCCTGTTGCCGCGCTGACTTCTTTTGTTGATTTGAACTTCGCTTTTTTTTCTCGCATCTCGACATTAGGCTCTGGTTGGAATAGTGCTTTGACTTTGGCTTGTATTGGTTGGTCTAGTGTTCCTACAAGAATTTGGTCATTCACTCTTAAAGTGCCGTCGTATAGTATCACATCAAGGACCGTGCCAAGTCCTTTTTGTTCTTTGACTTCCATTATTGTTCCTTTGGCCGGTCCTTTTTCTTCTATCATCAGGTTTTGTTCTAGATATTTTTGTGCTAGTCCTGTTAACAGCATCAGTAGTTCTGGTATTCCTTCTCCTGTTTTCGCGCTTACTGGCACTAGCGCGGCTGTTTTGGTGTAATCGCTTACTCTGTCAAACCTGTCTGCTTGTATTCCCAGTTCGAATACTTGTGCGACCAGTTCGTACAGTTTTATTTCAAATTTTCTTTGCGTTTCCGCGCTTTGTAAAGAAAGGTTTTGCAGGAGTGTTCCTGGTTTTTGTCTCCATCCTTCTGTTATGTCTATTTTGTTTGCCGCAATGATAAACGGTGTTTTGGAATGTTTCAATATCTCTATGCTTTCTTTTGTTTGTGGCATTAATCCTTCATTTATATCTACAACAAGTATTGCTATGTCTGCCAGGTTGCCTCCTCTTTTTCTCAAATTGATGAATGCCGCGTGTCCTGGAGTATCTATAAATAGAAGGCCTGGGATTGTCAATGTCAGTTTTAGCTGTTCAAGTAATTTTCCGCAGATTTGTTTCACTGTCTGCAGTGGCAGTATGCTCGCGCCGATTGCCTGCGTAATGCCGCCTGCCTCTCGTGCAGCTATGCCCGTACCGCGAATTTTGTCCAAAAGCGATGTTTTTCCGTGGTCCACGTGGCCCATTATGGCCACTATTGGCTGTCTTATCATATTTCGTGTTCTTATATGGCCCATTAAAAAGCTTTTGAGAGTAAAAGTGTAACAACCTTTTGTAACACCTATTTGTTACTTCCCAATGCTAAAAGTGCGAAACCTTTAAATATAAGTTATACTTCGAGAGTGGTAACACTATCAAATTGATATATTTTCGTCGGGGGGAATACAGAATGAAAGCATTAACGACAATTTTGTTCAGCGTTTTGTTTATGTTAGCAGCAGTCTCTGTTGTTGCACAAAACCAAAACCGCGCAGTTTCGATATCTATCGAGAACAGCGAAATAGACAACACCGAAATCTTGCCTTTTGGCATTAACCAATTGGACGTCGAGCGCGATCAGGACTTTACCTTGAAGCTCGAATTGTTCGCATGGAATGATGCTAAAGATGTTGAAATCCGTGCATTTATTTCTGGATACGAATACAATGACGTGAATTCAATCAGCGACCGAATCGGTCCATTTGACTTCGAAGAAAACGTCACATATGTCAAAAAGTTAACATTGACCCTCCCAGACGATGTTGACGTTGATGACTACCAGCTTCGTGTTATAATCTCAGACAGAAACGGCGATGAATTGATCGAAAACTACCAATTGAAAGTTGATACTAAGAGGCACGTAGTTAAGATCGAAGACGTTACTTTGAGCCCAGGCAGTGCAGTAAAAGCAGGCCAGGCATTGCTCGCTACTGTTCGCTTGGAAAACCAAGGACAGAAGGACGAGAACGATGTCAAGGTTGTTGTAAGCATTCCAGCTTTGGGTGTTTCAGGCACTGATTACATTGAAGAGATAGAAGGCAGTGAGGAAGAGGAAACAGAAGAAATCTTCCTTAGATTGCCTAAGTGCGCAGAAGCCGGCTTATACGAAGCAACTGTTGATGTATGGTTCAACGACGGCCACAGCAAGGTTAGCAGCTCAACTAAAATCACAGTCCTCGAGAATGAGGCTTGCATAGTTGAACCAGCACCTGTTGTTGTAGTTCAGCCTGCAGTCAATCAGACTATGACAGAAGCTCCAGCTGAGTCAGCTGGCAAAGTGCGTGCGGCTTTGGAGATAATCCTCCTTGTGCTTGTTGCACTTTTGGTCATTGTTGGTTTGATAATCGGCTTCACCCGAATGCGCGGCGAAGAGTAATTTTTTATTTTTTCTTAATATTTTTCTTCTTTAATGCAAAACGTTTTTAAACACCTTAAGTTCTTTTCTCGTCATGGGCGATAAGGAAATCATTGAGGAAGTGCGTAATAATTCTAACTTGCACCCTGATGAGTTTTTCCCTGTTAAGACGCTGAAGGCTAAGGGTTTTAGCCGTCATCAGTGTTCTAAGTGCCAGCGTTATTTCTGGACTGTTCACAAGTCTGATGTTTGCGGTGATCCTGCCTGTAGCGGTGGCTTTCGCTTTGTAGGCCATCCTACTAAGAAGCCTCTTGATTATATTGAAGTATGGACGGAGTTTGCTCGTATTCACAAAAAGCTCGGCTATACGCCTGTAGCGCGTTATCCTGTTATTGCTCGCTGGAACCCTACTACTGACTTCACTATTGCTTCTATTGCTGCTTTCCAGCCTTTTGTTGTTTCTGGCGAGGTCGCCCCTCCTGCTAACCCGTTAGTTATTCCTCAGATGTGCCTGAGGTTTCCAGACATCGACAACGTAGGCATTACTGGTCATCATGTTGCTTTTGTTATGATGGGCGAGACTGGTTTTTTCCCGCCTAATGAGTATAGTGTTGACAAGTACATGAGCGACCATTTGACGTGGCTTCATGAGGGTATGGGCATTGAGCTTGAAGACCTGACTATTCACGAGGATGTCTGGTCTGGTGGTGGCAATCTTGGTCCTTGTATGGAGTTTTTCTCAAAAGGTTTGGAAGTTTCAAACCAGGTTTACATGCAGTACGAGATTACTCCTTCCGGTTTGAAAGAGTTGAACATTAAAGTTCTTGACATGGGTCAGGGCCAAGAGCGTGCTGCGTGGTTTACGCAGGGAGTTCCTACCATTTACGAGTGTTCCTTCCCCCCCGTTATCAAGAAATTGCGCGAGATTACTGGTGTTGAGTATGATGATGATTTCATGCGCAAGTTCACGCCTTTATCGCCATACCTAAATATTGGCGAAGTCAAAGACATTAATGCTGCTTGGAAGTTTGTTGCTGATAAGTTGAAGATGGACGTTAAGGCTTTGAGGGAAAAAATCGAACCTCTTGCTGCTTTGTACGCTGTTGCCGAGCACAGTCGTGCTTTGTTGTTTGCTATTAATGATGGAGGCTTGCCTTCTAATGTTGGCGGCATGTATAATTTGCGTGTTATTCTCAGGCGCGCTCTTGGTTTTATTGACAAGTATAAGTGGAATATCACGTTGCCTCAGATTTGCCGCTGGCATGCTGATTACTTGCAGCCTTTGTTTCCTGAGGTTTCTGAAAATCTTGATGAAGTTTCTGAAATTTTGGAAGTTGAGCGCAAGAAGTACGAGGCTACTAAGCAGAAGACTCAGAGTATGCTTCCTCGTTTGTTGGAGAAGAAGCTTTCAACAGAGGACTTGATTACTGTTTATGACAGTCAGGGTATTTCTCCTGAGATGATTCGTGAGGAGGCTGCCAAGGTTGGTAAAACTGTTGACGTTCCTGGCAATTTTTACGCTCTTGTTGCTGAACGTCATACTCAGAAGGAGCAGGAAACCGCTACTGTTCGTGAGGAAAAGCTCAACTTGGACCCTCATGTTCCTGCAACTAAAGCTTTGTACTTTGATGATTATACTAAGGCGTCTTTTGATGGTAAAGTTTTGGAAATTATTGGCAATAATGTTGTTTTAGACCAGACTGCTTTCTATCCAATTTCTGGCGGCCAGTTGTCTGATCGTGGAACATTGAATGGTGATAAGGTTGTTGATGTTTTCAAGCAGGGTCCGTGGATTGTTCACGTTTTGGAAAATGTTCCTAAGTTCCATGCTGGTGATAAAGTTCATGGTGATATCGACTTTGAGCGTCGTTTGCAGTTAGCCCAGCATCATACTGCTACGCACATAATCAATGCGGCAGCACGTATAGTTTTGGGTGCTCATGTCAATCAAGCGTCCGCTAAGAAAGATATTGACAAGGCGCATATTGACATTACTCATTATGATGGTTTGACTGATGAGGAGACTGCTGAGATTGAGGGTGAGGCTAATAAAATCGTCAAAAAGTCTATCAAGACGCATCTTTCTTTTATGCTGAGAGAAGAAGCTGAGAAGAAGTTTGGTTCTGGTATTTATCAGGGTGGTGTTGCTCCTGGTAAGTTTTTGCGTATTGTTGAGATTCCTGGCGTTGATGTTGAGGCTTGTGGTGGTACTCATTTGAAGAGTACTTTGGAAGCTGGTAAAATCAAGATTATCAAGAGTTCTAAAGTTAAAGATGGTATTGTTAGAATCGTGTTTGCTGCTGGCAAGGCTGCTGACAAGCTTGCTAATGTTGAAAAGGAAGTTTTGGACAAGGTTGCTGTTTTGTTGAAGTGTGATGTTCATCATATTCCTGGTCGTGCTGCTGAACTGTTTGAATTTTGGAAGATGGCGAGAAAGCTTTCTCAGAAGAAACAGCCCATTCCTGCATTGGAGTTGAAGTCAAGCGTTGCTGTTGCGGCTGACATTCTTGCTAAGACTGCTGAATCTTTGCAAACCCAGCCTGAAGTCGTAGTAAAAACAATAGAACGCTTTTTGGCTGATATTGAGAAGTTTAGAGTTTAACGCTAAACACTGGCTCTGTTATTTTTTCTGCTCGCCTGGTCATTTGAACAGTTTTTCTAGTATGTCTATCGTGTATAAAAAGATGGCCTCGGTTTGTTTTTTTGATGGTGAGAATGATTCTTTTTTTGTGTGCACGCTGAACACTCGTATTTGGTTTATCAAATGGATCTGGTTCGGCAGTCCGGGGTCTAATTTTACTCCGTGTTCTGACAATTTCGCTATTAGCGTTCCCAATCCTGTTCCTGGCGCTTTCTCTAGTAAATCATTTCCTGTTGCTTCGTAATATTTTCTGTGCAGGGCCGTTTCCATTACTCTTCCGCATAGTACTACTGAGCTTCTGTAGCATGCTGCATTGATGCATCTTTGTATTTCTTGTAAGTCTGCTGTTACGTCTTCTCTTATTTCGCTTGGCAGTTTGGGCGCTTTGAACTTTTTGTTCTCTGTGCTGTCATCTGCCGCTAAATCTGTTAGTTTATCCAGAATTTTTTTCATTTCTTCTGTTTTGGCTGTAGAAAGTTTTTGCGCAAGAGAGTGTAATTCCGGATTGTTCTTCGTTTCTCGCAGTAGCCTGTCTATTGCTCCTTTTAGTAATAGTTTGTTTCCTTCTTGTTTTTGTTTTTTAAAATCAGTAATTCCGCCCTTTCTATTTTCTGGCGTTGCTTTCAGTGCTTGTTGTATGTCTACAAGAATTTCGTGTAGTGTCATGTGTATTATTGAGTGCATAAAGATTTATATAGTTATTGTTGTCCAATTTTAGTTATGAAAAAGCTATTGGCTTTATTGTTATTAATTCTTGTTGCTTGTGTTGCTACTCCGCCTGCTTCGGATAAGGTAACTACGCCTGCAGTGCAGACTGAGGCTCAGGTTAATACTCAAGAGCAAGTTACGTCTCCTGCTAAAAATAATATTGAAGCGCCTGCTATGGAAGAAGAGGAAGTTACTGGCACGCCTGTTGAGCCTACTGGTTGGGAGCATGACCCGTATTCTCAGCTTGGTTGTGAGTTGTTGTTGGAAGAATCTGAGTTTGCCAAGGAGTGCAGTCAGGAAGTTACTAACTTGGTTGTTACGTATAAGATTGGCACTAAGAATTGTTTTGTGAACGTTAAGGACAGGTTGAATGAGCGTTTGACTGCCGGTGTTACTGTGACTGGTTACGATGATGCTGAGACTGCTGAGAAGGAGTTTGACAGGCGTCTTATTGTTTTGAAGGTTGGCGCTGATAAGAGTATTGGCGAGCGTGCGTACGAGATGCCTAACCCTGCTGTTGATCGTGTTGAGTCTTATTTCTTGCGTAATGAGTTTATTGTTAAGATTGGCACTGATACTAGGTTGTGTTCTCAGGATGGAATGTTGGCTGTTGGCAGAATTGTTGACAGTCGCCTTAATTAAAAGCGCCTAATACTTGTTGTTTTTCTTTCAATAATCTGCTTTTTCCAAGAATTGGTTCTATGTCAACGCCGAATTTTTTCTTCGCTAATTGTTTTGCGTAAGTCATCATTAGTTCTTTGCTTCCAAAGCTTATTGGTTTGTTTGCTAGTGCTTTTCTTGTTGTTTCTCTTGTCACCCAGACTCCTAATGGCAGCACGTATTCGTCTGTGATAAACCTTAAAGCCAGCACTCCATTTTGTCTTTTATTGTTCATCAAGTGCTCGGCAATTGCCATTCTCACGGTGTAATATCCTCCTGCGCATTGTTCTGCGTAATTCTTTCTTCCTTCAAACTCTTCGTAATCCGTGCTGTATTCCAGCACTCCTGGTTGTACGTACATTTCGAATAATTCGTAGCTCCATCTTTGTGGAAAGAATAATAGCAAATAGTAATTTCCTAGATAGCTGCCAAATTGTGCGGAATAATCGCCTATTTGTTGTTCTCTCACTTTTTCCAGGAAATTATTGCCTAAAATATCATCTGTTGCTGTAATAGACCATCGTGTTGGTACTAGTTTTCTTTGTTTCCCGAAGATTCCTACGGAGAGCATTCTGCTTAGCGCGTTCTCATCTACGTTTCCGTATAGTTCTGTTACTGCTTCTGTTGCTAATGCGTCTGTATCATCATAGAACTTCTGTACTTTTGTCGGTATTTTTGGATTGCTTGCTAGTTGTAATTTTTTTAGTTTTGCTTGTGGTCCCATTGGCGCTACCCATCTGTCTGTTTGGATGTTCAGGCTTGGTTTTTTCTCCAGTTCTACATCAATATCTACTGGCTTGTTTGCCATGGCAACATCTTGTGCTATCTCTACCAATTTATCAGGAGCTTTCACGTTGCTGGTAAACCTGCTGTTTACCATGCTTGCTCTGAATGCAGCAACGTCTGCTATTGTCATGTTTTGTTGTGCCCAGTGTCTTGGCGCGTCGTACTGCCATGCGTTGTCGTCGTGTTTTTGTGGTGCTAGAATTCCAACATTGACGTATGGGTATCCAAACCGTCCAACGAATGGTGCTGGTGCTGTTCCTGTGAATACTTGTTGTGATGTTAGTGGTCTTGCTTTTATCAGGGCGTAATTGAGAATTCGTTCTTTTTCCTTGTAGCTGACCCCCTTTATGTGCATTTATTGTAGAAATACGCTGAATTATTTTAATGTATTTGTATTACTTGTTCGCCATGGAAGTGGGGCTCGTCTTCTGGTGTTTTTTTGAATTGTGAGCAGGCTTTCTTTTTTTCCCAGTAGAACCAGCATTTGTTGCCGAATACTTTGTAGCTTTCACAGTTTTCGCAGATACTCATGCGTTTTGCTTTTGTAATTCTTATTTAAATAGCTTTCTCCCATATATTTTTAAACAGTTCGCTGTCTTTTCCTTGTATGCTTACTGCGAGTGAGGTTGCGAAGGTTAAGGATGAATTGACTAGTTGTCAGCGTCCTTTGTTTATTTTTCACGACGATCCTGATGGCCTTGCGAGCTTTTTGCTTTGTTACAGGTTTGTGAAAGAAGGCAGGGGCATTCCTGTTAAAGCGTATCCTAGAATTACTGTTGAGCCTTATGCGCGTAAGGTTGAAGAGCTTGGCGCTGACAAAGTTTTTGTTTTGGACGTTGCCATGGTTGACCAGGAGTTTATTGACGCAGTCAATGTCCCCGTAATCTGGGTTGACCATCATGCTGTTCTTGAAAGGGACCGCGTGCAATACTTTAATCCGCAAAAGCGTGGCGTTAACATTCCTACTCCTGCATTAATCTGGCAAGTCACAGGCGAGGAGCGTCCTCAGGACTTGTGGATTGCTGTTGTTGGTAGTATTGGTGACTGGTATTTTCCTGATTTTGCGCCTGAATTCCAGCAGGCTTATGGTGAATTGTTGCCCGCAACTTGTTCAACTGTGCAGGAAGCTTTGTTTAACACGACTGTTGGAACTTTGGTAAAAGTTTTTTCTTTTAACTTGAAGGGCCCTATGGATGAAGTCAACAAAGCTGTTAAAATTCTGACAAGAATCGAGGACCCTTACGAAATTTTGGAACAGCGCACGCCTCAAGGTAAATTTTTGTGGAAGAAGTACGAGCTTGTTAACAAGGAGTATGAACGTATGTTGTCTTCCGCGCTCGAGCATGATACTAAAGAGCCTATTTTTGTTTATACTTATCAGGATGACAAGCTTAGTTTGACTAAGGACTTGTCTAATGAGCTTTTGTACAAGTTGAATAAAGTGGTAATTGTTGGCCGTGAGAAGTCTGGTGAGATGCGTTGTTCTTTGCGCGCTCCTGGCCAGACGAAGCTTGCCACTGCCTTGGCAAAAGCATTGATTGGCATCGAGGGTTATGGCGGCGGTCACGAGCAAGCCTGCGGTGCAGGAATCAAGAAGGAAGATTTCAAGCGTTTTCTTGAGAATTTGAGGAAGGAATTGAAGCTTTGAGTTGTGCTTTCATTTCTTTTGCTGCGCGGGCGTAGCCGCCGTCTGCTCCGTCGACAAAATGCACTTGTTTTCCGTAGCGTTCAAATACTAGGCAGGTCATGAGCGCTCTGTCTGAGACATGTATGCCGTATGCGAGTTCTCCTTTTTTGTGCGATTTTTGAAGTTCTGAAACAAGTTTTTTTCTTTGTTCGGCTGTTCCGGCCATTACGAGGCGAAGGGCGTCATCGAATTTTTTGTAATCTGTGGTCTCAATAAGTATTTTCTTGTAGAGTTTGAAGTTTAGGTCGTTTGTTGTGATATTGCTCTTCATTAATAGGGAAGAGAGAAAACAAACAATTTGCAGGTAAATTCTATATAACGTTTTTCCAAGTTTGCTTTTTTGCCACGCTTTGACTTTTACTTCGGAATCCAGTTGTTTTCCTTTAATTGTTAAGTGAAGCTGGTTTTCTGCAACTGGATGGAAGTCTTCTTCAGTGCCATAAATTTTCCGTATGTGTTCGATGGCAGTGCGGTATACAATGCTGTCTGTTTTAGGGCTTCCGGTTGTTGCTTTTATTATTAGGCTGACTGTTTCTCCATGTTGGCTGTAAATGTCCTGCCATCGGCATTCAAGGCCGTCATAGCTTGCCTTAGATGGTACGTCCATCACGAGTTCGTAATGAGCGGTTGGGTCTTTTACGAGTTTTTCTGCGTAAGACAACCCAGTTCCGGTAAACATTGCTTGATGATAGTTGGGTGAAGCGCGGAATTTGGCTATTTTTACATCAAATCCTTTTTGTGTGATTGTTTCAATTGGCACTATGCCTGCGCGCAGTTCAAGTTTGAACATTTCTTGTGCGAGTTGTTTGGTTGCCAGAAGTGCGGATTTTGTTGCTGTGAGAACTTCTTCTGGCACGATCATAGTGGCGCCGTCTCCGCCAAATACAAAGGGGATGTCAATTTTCTGGACGGCATTTAGTACGGCGATGATTGAGGATGCTCCGATTGTGTTGACGTCTTTGTATCTTCCTTCCTCGATGGCGTTAGTCGAGCCTTTTATGTCTGTGATGATTATGTGCCAGCCATTGGGTACTTGTGTGTATTTTTCAATATTTGTAATGTCCGAAAATCTGGTAATTGCGGGCAGTTTTGCGTAGAAGTCTGTATTCGGCATAGACCTAAAAACTCATCATAACCTTTTTATACCTTCCGAAGTAGCCGTTCGTATAACGCGCCGATAGTATAACGGTAGTACATCAGCCTTCCAAGCTGATTGTCGGGGTTCGAATCCCCGTCGGCGCATGGCTCTTATTTTTCTTAGGCAACCTTTAAAAACACGCAATATAGTTTTATTTGTATGAAAGAAACAATACTCGCGATTGCAGCGCATAATGATGATCATTTGATTGGTGCGGGTGGAGCTTTGACTAAGTACGCCAAGGAAGGCATGCGTGTCAGGACTATCATCTGTTCGTTTGGCGAGCGTAGCCATCCTCATTTGAAGAAAGAAGTTATTGTGGAAAGACGTGTGAAGGAAAGCATTAAGGCTGACAAGATCATGGGTGGCAGTGGTGTTGCTTATCTTGGTGTTAGAGAGGGTAAGTTTGATGAGGATTTCAAGGAGCGGGATATTGAGAAAAAGCTTGCTTGGATTATCAAAAAAGAAAAGCCTGCTAAGATTTTTGTTCATGGCTTGGATGATTTTCATCCTGATCATAGGGCGGTTTACAGGCTTGTTAAGCGTTTGATGGATAATGGCGCCATTACTTGCCCGGTCTACTCGTTCGAGGTCTGGTCTTTTTTGAAGTTTAGAAACCGCAACCTGCCCAGACTGGTTGTTAACATCAGTGATACTTTTAACACGAAAATAAAGGCTTTTTTAGTTCATGAGAGCCAGACTTTGGCCATTTGGTCTTTGTTGTGGAAGTTGATTGTTAAGGATTGGTTGTCTGGTGTTTTGCATGGTTATAAGTATGCTGAGGTGTTTTACAAACTAAAATGAAATTAGTTGTAACAACTGATTGTTTTCTTCCGCGCTGGGATGGTATTGCGAGATTTCTCTCTCTTTTACTGCCGGATCTTGCTAAGGATATGCAGATTACTGTTTTTGCTCCTAAGTTTGCTGGTAAGATTCCTTTAATTAAAGGCGTTAGGGTTGTTCGTTTTCCTTTGTTGAACATTCAGTTTGGCGACATTTTTTTCTCAAAGCCTGATAAGGCAGTTATGGAAAAAGCGATAAGGGAGGCTGATGTTGTCTTTAACCAAACCATTGGTCCTATCGGACAAGCAGGCATTAAAATAGCCAACAAGCTCAACAAGCCAGTTATTAGTTATATTCATAGTATTGAGTGGGAGCTTGCAAGAAAGGCTATGAAGCGTTTTAAGGGTTTTGTGGCTTGGTCTGTTAAGATTCTTGCTCGTCGTTTGTATAACAAGTGTTCTTTGTTGATTGTTCCTTCTAGCGAGGTTGCTGATTTGCTCTCGGGTATTAAGGTTAAAACAAAGAAAGAGCTTGTTCATTTGGGTGTTGATACTTCTCGTTTTGCTCCGCCTAAATCTAAATCTGATGCAAAACATATAGCAAAAATTCCTATTGGCATGCGCGTCATCGGCTTTTGTGGCAGGATTGCTCGTGAGAAGGACATTCCTACTTTGTATAAGGCTTTTCAGAAGATTCATGCTAAGTATCGTAACACTTTGTTGTTAATTGTTGGTGAAGGTTTAGAACAGGAAGTTCCTTCTTCTAGGAGTGTTATCAGGGTGGGCAGGCAGGATAATGTTGTTCGTTTCTTGCAGGCCATGGACGTTTTTGTTCTTCCTAGTTTGACAGAAACTTCATCTTTGGCCACTATGGAAGCAATGTCAACCGGCCTTCCGGTTGTCGTAACGCCGGTAGGTAATATTCGTGAGTATATTGTGGACGGTAAAAATGGTTTGTTCTTTGCTCGTCAGGATGTTAATGAGTTGTCTGATAAGATTGTTTATTTGTTGAAGCATCCTAAGAAGCGTAAAGAGCTTGGAAGAAATGCGCGGCAAACCATTATGAAGCATTATTCTTGGCAGGTTTGTGCTGATAAGATTAGAAAAATTTTGTCTACATTTTCAGGCTGACTACGTTGCTCAGTCCTGCTTCTTGGTTCATGCTTACTCCGTACAAAATATCTCCTTCGGAAATTATGGCGTCGTTGTGTGAAATGACTATGTATTGTGCTTTTCCGCAGTAGCTTCTTATCAGTTTAGCCAGCTTTTCGCTGTTGTGCTTATCTAGCGCAGCGTCTACTTCATCCAATACGTAGAATGTTGCGGGCTCGTGTTCTTGTACTGCGAAAAGGAATGCCAGTCCCGTCATTGTTTTTTCTCCGCCTGACAAGCTTCTGATATCGATGAACTTGTTTCCGCTGATTCTGACGTTAAACCTTAGTCCGCCTGCGAATGGGTCTTCTTTGTTCTCTAATTCCAAATAAGCTTCGCCCTTTGTGGTCAACTGTCCGAATATTCTTCTGAATTGTCCGTCTACTACTGTTAGTGTTCTTGTAAATAGGCCTTTTTTGCTTGCTTCTATCTCGTTCATCATTGTTACAACGTCATCTTTTTCTCTCAATAGCACGTTCTTTTTGCCTAATAGAATTCCGTATTCTTTCTCAACTGTATCGTAAATTTCTAGTGCTCGTAAGTTGACATTTCCAATATTGGTCATCATTTTCTCAAAGTCATTAATCTCTTTCCTCAGTTGTTCTTCTGGTTTTCCCATGTCAAGCTCAACGCCAGAGTATTGTTCAAACTCAGCGGTTAGTCCTGCTGTTTCTGCTTTGATTCTCGCTTCTTCGATTGAGAGCGTATTCATTGAGAGTTCTTCTTTTCTTGCGTTTTCTTCTATGCCTAGAATCTTTGTTTCTTTCTGGCTGGTTTCGTCTCTTAATTTGTTGCTTTTCTCAAACAGGCCTTTGAATTGGCTTTGGAATTGTTGTTGTTCTTTTTCTTTCTTGCCAAGCCCGGTTTCCTGATCCTGCACTATCTTTTCTATGTCGCTTATTTCTTTGCCGAATGCTTCTTCTTCTTTTTCCATGTCTTTGAGTAGTTTGCTCGTGTTTTCTTGGTCTCTGCCGTAAACGTCGCTCAATTGTATGGTGTTGTTTTTTTGTTCTGTCTCTAGTCTTACTCTTTCTTGTCCCAATTGTTTTCTTTTCTCTTCAAACGCATTCAATTCTGCGAGAACTATTGGATTGCGTAGTTCTGTTATCTTGTTTCTTATTGTTTGCTTCTCTATTTTCAAATCCGTGAGTGATTTTGTCTCTACTGCGATATTTTCTTCTAAACTTTCCAAATCTTTGCTGATTTGTTTGATTGTTTTGGTGAGTTCTTCTTTGTAGTTTTTTGTTGATTCTAAGTCGCCCGTATCTAGGTGTAAACTTTTCTCTTGTTTGATTATGTCTCCTTCTAAGTTCGCCTTAAGCTCTCGTAATGTTGTTATTTTTTCATCATTTTCTTTTCTTCCGTTCTCGAGTGAGCTTAAACTGCCTTCTAGTTCTGCTATTTTGTTTCTCATGTCTTCTAGTTTGCCTGTGAGTTCTTTTTCTTTGAAGCTTCCGGTTTTCTTGTGCCTAAATCCGCCTGTCATTGCTCCGGAAGTCTCACATAAGTCTCCATCTAAAGTCACCATTCTCGCGCTTCCTATGCCTATTTTTCGCGCAGTCTCTATTTTGTCGATGACAAGCGTGTTTCCGAATACGTGTGAGAATACGTTTTTGAATTTCAGATCAAATTCTAATAAATCTATTGCGAATCCGTACACTCCTTCCATTTTTGCTAGTTTTTTGATTTCGTCTTTTGCTGGCGCTGGTTTTATTTTGTTTAGTGGAAGGAACGTTGCTGTTCCTAGTCTTTCTTGTTTCAAATACTTAATTGCGCTTGCTGCTGTTTTATCGTCTTCTACTACTATGCTGTGTATTCTCTGTGCTGCTGCTATCTCGAGAGCAAGAGAATATTTGCTGTCTGAGCTTCCAAGCTCGCTTACTGTGCCGTAAATTTCTCCTAATTTCTGTCTGTTCTCTAGGACTTTCTTCACGGCAATATTCTGCGCTATGCTTTCTTGTACTGATGCTTGTTTGATGCTTAGTTTGTTCTCATCTTCTCGTGAAGCGTGTAACTCTGCTCTTCCTTTTGCGAGTGTGTTCGCATCTTTGCTGTCTTGGTTGAGAAGGTCGTTTAATTCCAATGCTAGTTTCTTGAATTGTTCTTTTCTTTTCTTCAATAAGTCCAATTCTTCGGTGTGAGCGTCAGTTAGTTCTTTGACTTTCGCTATTTTTTCGTCCATTGTTGTTATGTGGTATTCTGCTTTGTCTTTTTCTCGGACGAGTGCTTGTTTTTTCTCTGTTAGTATTTGTGTTTCTTTTTGTTTTTCTTCTGCTTTTTTATCCAATTGCTCGAACTGTTTGTCTATGTCTGCTTCGTCTGATAAATCGTGTTTTTGTTTGAATGTTTTTATTTTGGAATCAATTTCAGAAACAGTTTTAGTGATTGCTTCTAGTTGTGCGTGTGTGCTTGCTTTTTGTTCTGTTATTTCTTTTATCTTGCTGTCAATTTCTTCTAGGTTTTTTTGCAGTTGTTCTTTTCTTTGTGCGATTCTTTCTAGTTCTGTTTTGCACGTGCTTGCTCTTTGTTTGTGTGTTGCAACTTGAATTCGTAAGTGTTCGACTTCTTTTTGAATCTTGATTTGCTCAATTTCTCCTTTTCTTTCTATTTCTGCTGCTATGTCTTGTATTGTTTGTTTGTGCTTGGCTATTTCTTCGCGTAGTAATTTTGTTTGTTCTTGATGCTTGGAAAACTTTTCTTTGTGACCAGAACTTTTTGTCTCGAGTTTCTTTAACTCTTCGTCTTTTCTGTTCAATTGTCTTTTTAGGTTGCTTGCTTTGTTCTGCTTTATTTTATCGTTCAATTCTTTGTATTTGAGTGCTTGGTCTCTGTCTTTTTTGAGGTCTTTGAGATACGTTTCTCTTTCTTTGAGTATTATCTCCGCTTCATTCAGTTTCTCCCCAACTTTCTGCAGTTCATTTAGCGCTTGGTGTTTTTTCTCTTCGTATACGCCTATTCCTGCTATTTCTTCTATCATTTGTCTGAGCTCGATTGGGCTCATCATGACTAGTCTTGTGATGTCTCCTTGTAGGATTATGTTGTAGCCGTCTGGGTTGATTTTGGCGTTTCCCATTAGCTCTAGTATTTCTTGTCTCGTCTTGGTTTTTCCGTTTATCTTGTACTTTCCTGCCCCGTCTGCGCGTACTATTCTGGTGACTTTTACTTCGTCTTCTTCTATTGGGAATATTTTTGCCTTATTATCGAATACTATGCTTACTTCTGCTTCTTTTGACGGTTGTTTTGTTTTTCCGCCGTTGTAAATCAGGTTAGCACTCTTATCAGCCCTTAATTGTTTTGAAGAGCTTTTTCCTAGGACAAAGCATAACGCATCTAAAATGTTTGATTTTCCGCTTCCGTTTGGTCCTAGGACGACGTTAAAGTCGTCTCCGAAGAGCAATTCTGTGTATTTGCCGAAGCTTTTGAAACCGTTTAGGATTAGTTTTGTTATCTTGGTGGCTTTCGCTACCTGCGGGTTTTCTATCTGCTGGGTAGTTGCTGCATCACTCCCTTCCATATACTTTTTTGTATACTAAGGGTATATAAAGATTTGGTGGTCAGAAAGGTATTTAAATGCCCATATTCGACGCTGGCTTATGAACAAGTATGTTGTGGGCGGGCTTGCCAGTCTGGCTTTGTTATACGGCTGTGGTAAGGACCCTGCTGCGAATAAGGCGCCTCCGAAGCCAAGTAAACTTGAAGAGCGCACTCAGGCAATTATCGCGCATGATGGTGTGCGTATTGATTTGCTTGCTTCTGATATTTCTGGTCTTCAGAGTGGTATGAAACTTTCAATTGAAGATTATAAGCGCGAGCAGTGGCGCTCATATACGCCTGTGGAATGTCAGATTCCTTCAATCAATTATCAGGTTTCTCTGCCGATTGAGAATGGTATGAGTTCTGCCAAGCTTACGTTAAGCAAGCCTGAATCGCTTCTTGGTAAGGACTTGTACATTGTTGGTGTGAGAAATGGAAAGAAGGTTGTTTTGTATAAAATGCAGATGGGAGCGCCATAATGGCGAGTAAAGTCCACGCTTTGCACATTTTGGTTAAGACCGAGCAGGAAGCTTTCGGTCTTTTGTACGACATTAACCACGGTAAAGACTTCGGTGAAGTCGCAAAAGCCAAGTCTTTGTGTCCTTCTGGTAAGAGTGGTGGCGACCTTGGCTGGTTTGGCCGTAATCAAATGGTTAAGGAATTTGAGACTGCTGCTTTCTCTATGGAGCCAGGAGAAATCTCAAAGCCGGTTAAGACTCAGTTTGGCTGGCACATAATTAAGGTTATAGAAGCTAAGTAATCAATATTCCCCGAGTTTTTTCTGTTTCTTCATTCCGGCTAATATCTGGTATGGTGTCCAGCTGTGTCTGAAAATCTCGGGGTGTTTGTTCCAGTTTTTTTTCAGGAATGCTGCTGTTTTCGGGTCTGCCATGTAGCCTGAGCCGAAGTCTTCTCCGACGTGTTTCTTTAATTTCTCTATTTCCGCGTCGCGTGCTACTTTGGCCAGAATTGAGGCGGCGCCTACAATCAAATATTTTGAGTCTGCTTTGTGTTCTGTCTTAAACTCTATCGTCTTTGCCATTAATCGTTCAGCAATATATTCGTGGTACGCTTTTGTGTTGGTGCTTGGACAATCTATGAGTGCTCTTTCTGGATTGAGCATGTTTATCAGTTCAACGCTTTTGTCCGCTTCCAGCCAATTCAAGTTTGCTCCTGTTTCTGAGAGAACGTTTTTGTCTATTTCTGCTGGTGGGACGAGTATTAGCTGGTATTTGACGTGTTTTGGCAGTTCTTTTGCTATTCTTTCTCGTTGAAGTGGCGTTAATAGCTTGGAATCTTTGACGCCTAGTTCTTTCAGGGAGGGTTCTTTATTTTCGTCTATCATCGCTCCGCAGAGTACTAGTGGTCCGATGACGCATCCTCTTCCTGCTTCGTCTATTCCGCAAACTTTCATATCTTGTTGTTTACTTATCTTCTCTTTAAATTCTTTGCCACAGAAATGTTTATATAATTGCACATTTCCTTTTTTGTTTGATGTCAAGAACTAATCCTACTGCAACTCCTGAGATTATTCAGTTTGTTGGTGTGAGCGAGCTTTCTGCTGAAGAACAGGTTACTATACAGACTATTACTACAGAGCAGTTTGAGAAGATTAAGCGTGACTTGCAGAACATTACTAATATGACTGTTCACGTTAAATTCTATCAGAAGGGTGGCGAGAAGAAGAAGTATTCGATGCACGTTAAAGTTGCAGCTCCTACTCACGTTTTTGATAGTTCTAATGCGGATGATTGGGAATTGCCTCGCGCTTTGCACAAGGCGTTTGAAGACATTCGCCATCAGATCCAGCACAGACTGCACACGGATCGCACCCGTCCAGATCGTCTTTAATTCTTTAGAAATTTTATAGCGGGAGGAGGATTTGAACCTCCGAGCTATGGGTTATGAGCCCATCGGGAACTCCAGACTTCCCTACCCCGCTGTGATATATTCGCTCCTTGTGGTGTTTTATAAATCTTTGCTCAGAAACCTTTAAATATAGTCGACAGGGACGTTTTATCCATGCCGGCGTGGCACAACCTGGTACTGCGTAGGATTGCTAATCCTATTTCCGCAAGGATATCCCGGTTCAAATCCGGGCGCCGGCGTATGAACTCGCAAAAGGGTTATACGCGAGTCGTTGGTGTTTTCTTTGTTTTAGTTGTAGTTTCGCTAATCTTTGATTTCATTCAGTTTGGTCATCGTGCCGAATCTTGGCACAAGATTTTTCACGTTTTGCTCGGTATTGCCGTGATAAGGTTCGGCTGGAATAACAAGAATTTCTGGCGTCCTTTCTGTTTGTGGAATGGCGCGTTTTTTACTTTAGTCGGCTTGTTTGGTTGGGTTTATCCTGATTTTGCCGGCTTGGACGCTTTTAATCGTGTTGATACAATCTTGCATTCAATTGTTGGTCTGTCAGGTCTGTTAATTGGTCTTAAGAAGTAGTTTTGTCTAATTTCTTCTTCAGTTCTTTCTCTTTTATTTTCGTTCCAATAAAGACAACTCTTGTTTCTTTTTTCTCTCCTTTTTCCCATGGTCTTGTGAAGTCCATGTCCCAGTGTTTGCCGACTTTGTGGAATGCTACTCGTAGTTCGTCTTTTGCTCCTTTTTTGCTTTCTTTTATGCAGATTATTCCTTTTGCGCGGAATATGCTTTCTGGCAGGCTTGTCCAGAACTTTTGGAATTTGTCTGAATCAACTGGGCCTATGATGAAGGATGCTGTTTCCATTCCTGTGTTGTGCGCGTGGTCGTGTTCTTTTCTTTTCCAGTCTAGGTGTTTATCCGGATCAAATTTTCCAACGCCTAGAAGCAATTGCAGGTTTGTTTGTCCTTTTATTGTCTCGATTATTTGCGCGTTTGGTATGTATTTTTTGATTTCCTTTTTTACTTGTTCAATTCTTTTCTTATCAACCAAGTCTGCTTTGTTTAGCAGAACAATATCTGAGCATTGTAATTGCTCTAAAGCAGTTTTATTTCTTTTAATGTTGTCTTCAAAGTATTCTGCGTCTATTACGCATATGATGCTGTCTAGTTGTGTTAGATCTACTAGTGGTGGTACGTTGAATGTTTGCGCTACTGGTATTGCTTCTGCCAAACCTGAGGTTTCAACCATTAAATAGTCTATTTTTCCGGTGTTGATTAGTTCTTTTGCTGCTTCGAGCAGGTCTCCTCTTACTGTGCAGCAAATGCAGCCGTTAGGCAACTCTATCATTTTTTCTTTTGTCGTCATCATTAGTGCGCCATCTATGCCTACTGCGCCGTATTCGTTTACTATTACTCCTACTCGTAGTCCGTGTTCTGCTGTGAGCACGTAATTGACAAAAGTGGTCTTTCCCGCTCCTAGTGCTCCTGTTACTATCGTTACTGGTATCATTGGTGTTTTTCCACTCATAAAGTTTATAAATCATATGCCTAATTTTAGGAGTATGCAAAAAAGAGTCGTGGTTCTTTCTGTTGGCGGGAGTCTTATTAATCCTGGCCAAATTCGGGTTGATTTTCTTAAGCATTTGAAGTCTTTTGTTGCTGGCAGTTCTCATAAATTCATTATTATTTGTGGTGGAGGCATTCAGGCGAGATTGTATCAGGCTGTTGGAAAGAAGTTTGCGTTAGATAACAAAGCGCTTGATGAGGTTGGTATTAAGGCAACGGTCTTGAATGCTGAGCTTGTTCGTCATATTTTCAGGGCGTTGCCTGTCCAGCAGGAGCCGAAGGGGATTAATTTCAAGAAAGTCTTGGTGGCTGCTGGCTGGAAGCCTGGTTGTTCTACTGATTATGATGCTGTTTTGTGGGCTAGGAAGTGTAATGCTAAAGAAGTAATTAATTTGAGTAATACTGATTATGTTTATACTAAGGATCCTAAGAAATTTTCTGATGCGAAGCCTTTGAAGAATGTTTCTTGGAAGGATTATAGGAAGATGATTGCTGGTGAGTGGAGTGCTGGTTTGAGCACTCCTTTTGACCCTGTTGCTTCCAAGGCTGCTGAAAGGTTGAAGTTGAGAGTGTTCGCCATTAATGGTCAGAAGTTAGAAGAATTGTCAAAAGCGCTTAGCGGCAAATCTTTTGTTGGCACGGTGATTGGATGAAGAAATTTCTTCTTTTGTTGTTGTTGCTTCCTCTTGTCTCTGCTCAGCCTGCTGAGTGGTTTCAGTCAAGTTTTGTCAAGGTTCAGCTGAATGTTTCGTCTAGTGTTGATTTGTTGCCTCGTGGTCCTCAGCCTTTTGTTGAGTCTTTGACTGCCGATGTTATTTTTGTTCCGCATAATTCTGAGTTTGTTGCTGTTAGGAGTTTTGATTCTGTTCCTTCTGCTTTAGTCACGGCTGATCGTGTTCGTTTTGAATGGGTTGCTCCTGCTTTAGGCTCTCTTAATTATAGGTACTCTGCCGTTGTTGAGACTGTTAATTCTGTTCCCAGAGTGAGAGCGAAAATCCCGTATCCGATTGCAGTGCCGAATAATTTAAAAAAATACATTGAGCCGACTAAAAATATTGATTCTAACAATCCTGCTGTTCTCGGCCAGGCTCATTTGATTGTAAAGAATGAAGATGATTTGTTTTTGGTCGTTAGCAAGCTTGCTGTTTGGGTGAAGTCTAATGTTGATTATAATTTGAGCACGTTGACAGCAGAGGTTTCCCAGCCTGCTTCTTGGGTGTTGGAGAACAGGTATGGTGTTTGTGATGAACTAACCAGCTTATTCATCGCAATGTTGCGTGCTTTGAAGATTCCTGCGCGTTTTGTTTCTGGTGTTGCTTTTAGCAGCAGTCCTGATGTGCCGGGTGGTTGGGGCGCTCATGGTTGGGCTGAGGTTTATTTTCCTGGTGTTGGCTGGGTTCCTTTTGATCCTACTTTTGGCGAGTATGGCTGGGTTGACCCTGGTCATATTAAGTTGAAAGAATCTTTTGACCCTCAAGAGCCCACCACGGTGTTTGAGTGGCAGGCGCGTGATGTTGATGTTAAAGTGCAGGATTTGGAGGTTTCAGCCGGTCTTGTTGAGAAGAGTGGAAGGGTTCCTCCTGAGCTGAAGATTGCTGTTTCTCCTTTGAAAGCGAGAGTTGGCTTCGGAAGTTATAATGGAATCGTGCTTGATGTTGAGAACTTGGCTGATTATTATGTTGGTGCTGATTTTAGTTTGACGCGTGTTACTGATATGAAGATTTTGGGCAGTGAGTCTCAGGGTGTTGTTTTGACTCCGAGAGGCCGTGGTCGTGTTTTCTGGACTGTTGAGGTGAAGGAAGGTCTTGATCCTAAGTTCCAGTATGAGCTTCCTTTGCTGGTTTATAGTATTCGCAACGAAACTTTTAGTTCAGCATTTGCTGTTGGCCAGTGGGATGTTGGTTATTCTTTGCTTGATATTAATTCGAATATTGAGCGTTTGACTGTTTCGCAAAAGGACGCGTTGGATTTAGCTTGTGCTTTTGAGAATGATCTTGTCTGGACTGATGCTGGCAAGTTGAACTGTCTTGTTCAGAATCGTGCTGAGGTTGAAGTTCCTGTTACTGTTTGTTTTGAGAAGTGCCAGCAGTTGTCTGTTTCTGCTAAGGGCACGGTTCCTGTTTCTTTTAGTGTTCCTTCTGTAACGCCTGGCCCTCATGAGGTTGAGGTTTCTGCGACTTCTGGAACGGTTGTTAAGAAGGCGGTTTTGACTTTAGTGCGTCTTGACCCGCCTCGTATTGAAATCAATGATGTTTCTCTTCCTCCGGTTGTTAATTACGGTGATTCTTTCTCGTTGAAGTTTACTCTAACGAGAGCTAGTGTTTCTTTCCCGCAGAATGTTAGCGTTGAGGTTGAAGGCGGCGGTGCTAGTGCCAGCATTGATGTTGGCGAATTGCTTGTTGACCAGGAAATCGTTGTTAATATTCGTTCTGACCAGTTGTATTCTTCCAATCCTGTTTTTGATATTGATGTTTCTTTTAAGGACTCGTTCGGTAAAGAGTTCAGCGTGAGCAAGAGCGCTTCCATTCAAGTCAATAATGTCCCTTGGTACAAGCGTGTTATTGGCTGGTTTGTTGATTTGTTTTAGAACAGTAGTTTTATAAACACCCTTTCTTCTTTTAAACTCATGCCAAAGAGTGTGGTGGAAAAGCTTGTTCCGGATACAAGCGTTATAATTCAGGGGTTGGTTAGCGAGCAGTTATCCAAGGGCGAGCTTCAGGTAGGTGAACTTATTTTGCACGAGGCTGTTCTTGCTGAGCTTGAGCATCAGGCTAATGCGGGTCGTGCTTCTGGATATATTGGTCTTGATGAAGTGCAGCGTTTGCATGAGATGGCTGAGAAGAAGCGTTTGACTTTGCGTTTTGCCGGTCATCGTCCTGGCGCGAATGAGATTAGGTATGCGAAGCTGGGAGAAATAGACAGTGTCATCCGCCAGCTTGCTTATGATGAGGATGCAACTTTGCTTACGGCTGATAAGGTGCAGGCTCGTGTTGCTGAAGCGCGTGGCGTTAAAGTTATTTTTGTTCCGCAGAAGGAATATTGTCCTAAGCCTTTGAAGATGGATGCTTTTTTTGATGAAACAACTATGTCTGTTCATTTGCGAGATAGGGTTTTGCCTATGGCGAAGAAGGGCGCTCCGGGCAACTGGCAGTTTGTGCCTATTAAAAATAATCTGATGACTTCTGAGGAGATTAAGGAGATTTCCCGTGAGATGATTGAAGAGGCCGGCTGTCGCACTGATGGTTTTTTGGAAATCCAGCGCGAGGGCTCAACAATAGTCCAGCTTGGACTATATCGAACAGTTATCTTGCGTCCTCCTTTTAGCGATAATTGGGAGATTACTTGTGTTCGTCCTGTGCGTCATTTGAAGATGAATGATTATGTGATGTCCGAAAAGCTGAACAAGCGTTTGTCAGAGCAGGCTGAGGGAGTTCTTATTGCAGGTGCCCCTGGTATGGGTAAGTCTACTTTTGCTCAAGCTTTGGTAGAGCAATACGCCGCGCTTGGAAAGATTATCAAAACTGTTGAAGCGCCTAGAGATTTAGTCCTGCCTGATACAATTACTCAGCTCTCGTATAGTCGTAGCACGCCTGAGGAAGTTCATGACGTCTTGTTGTTGTCCCGTCCAGACTACTCATTATTCGATGAGATGCGTAATCCTAAGGATTTCAGTTTGTTTTCTGATCTGCGTTTGGCTGGTGTTGGGATGATTGGTGTTGTTCATGGAACGACTGCATTAGATGCCATTCAGCGTTTTATTGGCAAGATTGACTTGGGAGTGATTCCTCACGTTGTTGATACTGTTGTTTTTATCAAGCACGGTAAGGTCGAACAAGTTTTGGGAATTAAGATGATTGTGAAAGTGCCTGCTGGTATGACAGAGGCTGATTTGGCGCGTCCTGTTGTTGTCATTAGTGATTTCGAGTCTGACAAGGCAATCGCCGAAATTTATTCTTATGGTGAAGAAACCGTGGTTGTTCCAGTGCAGGAGGAGCGTCAGACTGGCGCCAAGGCTCTTGCTGCTCAGCATTTGCAAAAAATCTTCCAGCGTTATGGTGATGATGTTAAGGTTGAAGTTGTTGGCGACCATAAGGCTGTTGTTTATGTTCCGGAAAAATTCATTCCCGCGATTATCGGCCAGGGCGGCAAGAATGTCCAGGCGTTAGAACAGCAATTAGGTATTGGTCTTGATATTCGTGAGCTTGGCGAACAGCCGAGAACGTCAACCGGAAGAGAAATTCAGTATAGGGTGACGGGTAGCAAAAATCACGTTGAATTTTTATTGGGCGATCAGTATTCTGGCAAGAACATTGACGTTAAAGTTAACAATGAGTATGTTGCTACTTTTGCTGTTAGTCATAATGGCTTGGTAAGGATTAAAAAATCTAATAAGTTCGGTAACATGATCATGGATGCTTTAGACCGTGGTGATAAGGTTAGTTTTGTAGGTGAATAAGATGTTGGATATCAGCTACGTTAGGCAATATCCGGATGTTGTAAGGGAGAATTTGCGTAAGCGTCAGGTTCCGGAGTATTTGACTTATTTTGATGCTGTTTTAAAGAATGATGAGTTGTGGCGTGGGTTGAAGGCTAAGGTTGACCAGGCTCGTGCGAGGCGTAATAAGATTTCTGCTGAGATTAATGAGGCTAAGAAGTCTGGCAAGGATGCTTCCAAGCTTATCAAAGAGGCTGCGGAAATACCTAAACTTATCGCTGAGGCTGAAAAGCAGCTTGCTGAACTGCACGACAAAATTCGTGTTTGTTTGTTTAAGATTCCCAACCTTACTCACGAGAGCGTGCCTTATGGTAAAGACGATACTGAGAACAAGGTTGTGAAGACTTTTGGTAAGAAGCCAACTTTCAAATTCGCGCCAATTAGTCATGTTGACCTCGTGCAGAAGAAGGGCTGGGTTGATTTTGAGCGTGCTGGTAAGATTTCTGGCGCGAGATGGTATTTTTTGAAGGGTGACTTGGCGGTTCTTGAGATGGCTATCGTGCATTATGCTATGGATTTCATGCGTGAGAAGAAATTCACTCCTGTTGTTCCTCCTTTTATGATGTCGAGGAAGGCGTATGAGGGTGTTGTTAGTTTGGAGGACTTTGAGAATGTTATGTACAAAGTTGAGGGCGAAGATTTGTACTCGATTGCTACTTCAGAGCATCCATTGACCGCAATGTACATGGATGAAGTTCTTGATGAGTCTAACCTTCCAATAAAGCTTGCAGGATTTTCTACAAACTTCCGTAAGGAGGCCGGCGCTCATGGCAAAGACCAGAAGGGTATTTTCCGTGTTCACCAGTTTAACAAAGTAGAACAAATCGTAATCTGTCGTCCTGAAGAGTCTTGGCACTTCCATGAGGAATTGTTGAAGAATGCGTTAGAATTTTTTGATAGTTTGGGCTTGCATGGTCGTGTTGTGAATGTTTGTACTGGCGATTTGGGCATTATTGCTGCAAAGAAATATGATATTGAGGTTTGGTATCCTGTTCAGGATGCTTTTAGAGAGGTTGTTTCGTGTTCAAACTGCACGAGCTATCAGGCAGTGCGTTCTAACATTCGTTTCCAGCACGACCAGGAGCGTCATTTCGTGCACTCTTTGAACAGTACTTGCGTTGCTACGACAAGAGCTTTAGTCGCAATTCTTGAGAACTTCCAGAAGGATGATGGTAGTGTTATTGTTCCTGCGGTTTTGCAAAAATATACTGGTTTTAAGGTTATGAAATAAAATGGCCGAGATTGCTTGGTGGGCGTGGCTTGGTATCGGATTGTTGGTAGCGCTCACTTCTGTTTTTAGTGGCGGCAAGCTTACTTTGTTCGCTTGGGTTGGTCTTGTTTTCATTGTTATCGGTATTGCTAAGGTTGTTTCTTTGTTCGTTTTAACGCCGAAAGAGGAGAAGAAAGTTCAGCAGCAGCGTATTCCAACTCCCTATCAGCACCAGCCTGCTTCTTATTGTCCTGTTTGCAGGTTTACGGTCATGCCTAATGATCGTTTTTGCAAGTATTGTGGCGCTAGATTAAGATAGTATTCTGTACTCCCACAAATCTTAAAAATGCTTCTATTCTCGTTCTTGGTATGGGGTTAAAAGATGTGTTGAGCGCAAATGAATCGCTGTTCAAGAATGAGGAGTCGTTAGATCCGGAATGGCTGCCTAAGAACTTGCCTTTTAGAGAAGAGCAGCATCATGCTATTGCTAATTGTATTAAGCCTTTGTTGCAGAGTAGAACAGGAAGAAATTGCATCATCTCTGGCGCTCCGGGTATTGGTAAAACTGCTGCAGTAAAGCTCATTATGAAGGAGTTGGAAGAAAACCCTGATGTTAATGCTCCTGACATTTACATCTTGTACGTTAACTGTTGGCAGAAAAATACTACTTATAAAATCTTTGTAGAGCTCTGCGAGCAGTTGGGCTACAAGTTTACCCAGAACAAGAATACTGAGGATTTGTTTAAGATTGTCCAGAATATTGTTAACAAGAAGGCGGCTGTTTTCGCGTTTGATGAGGTTGACAAAGTGGAGGATGTCGATTTCTTGTATCATATTTTCACTGACATTTTGAAGAAGACTATTTTAATGATTACTAATCGTCCTCAGTGGTATTCTGAGGTTGATGAGCGTATCCGCTCCAGATTGATTCCTGAAAAGATTAATTTCTCGCAATATTCTAGTGAGGAAATCTCTGGCATTTTGAAGCAGCGTATTGATTATGCTTTCTCAGCTAATCGTTGGGATGATTCTGCGGTTAGCATGATTGTGGAAAAGACGATTTCTGCAGGTGATGTTCGTATTGGCTTGCATTTGTTGAGGGAGGCTGGTCTTGCTGCAGAAGATAGGTCTTCTAAGAAGGTTGTTCTTGAGCATGCTAAGCTTGCTCTTGCTAAGATGAGTGATTTCTCTATTAAGCCTGCTGAGGACTTGTCTGATGATTCTAAAGTTATTTTGGAATTAATCAAGGTTCAGTCTGGCAAGATTGGTGATTTGTTCAAGATTTATCAGGAGCAGGGTGGTGCTGGCACTTACAAGACTTTCCAGAGAAGAATTGAAACTTTGGAGAAAGGTGGCTTTATCGACACAAAGAAGATTGTGGGCGGTAAAGACGGCACGACAACGTTAGTAACTACTAAGAACAAATCTTTGGACGAATTCTAAAGCACTTCAATGTCTATTTGAGTGTAAGGGAACTGGTTTGTGTCTACTATCGTGTAATTTGTAGTGCCTGCTTCGTGCGCTATTGCGAAGTCCTTGCATTGTGCGAAAATGTCTTCTCTGCACTGCATCATTGATTCTTTTGTTGGGAACCTGTGCGTTTGGAGTTTTCCGTTCATTACTCCTCTTATGAGCCAGTTGCCTTTCATTTCTTTTGGCTCTTTGTCTGCTATGTCGGTGAGGCATTCGTATTCTCCTGATCCGAACTCGTGTATTACGACTCGTCCGTTGAAGTGTGCTCTTTCTTCGGTCAGTTTTTCTTCAAGTTCGCTTTTGTTAGAATAAATGCGCACGTGTTGGTATTTTGGGTTTGTTTTATCGTACGCTGCAAGCATTATCATGCTCGGCTTGTAATTGGGCTCGGCTCTTTCAATTCTGCCTTTCAGGTCTTTTATTGCTTGGTCTTGTAATATGTGAAGCATCTTACTCACAATTAACTATTAAATTGTATAGTCGATATTTAAATCTTGCCGAGAATAAGGTTTATATAGTATTCGGGCTAATTTCTGTTTATGCCAAAAAGGGTGAGTTTGGAAGCTATCAACAGAAAGCTTGACGTTGTTCTTTCTTATCAGAAGAAGATTCTTTCTAGAGAAGCTGAAGTTGAAAAAGAGGAAAAGGCTGTAGAAAGCGAGGAAAGGGAAGAATTGCGAAAGTTGGAAGAGCTTGAATCAATGGAGAGGGAGCTTATTCATGAGGTTGGCGAACATCCTTTGCAAAAGATTAGTTACAAGGATCTTGCGAAAGGCTGCATTGGTGCTTTTATTGGTGTTGGAGCGCATTATACTTTTGTTTATGGTGTTAAGGTTGCAGCAGAGATAGACGTTACTCGTGCTACGTTGTTGTTCCCAATCTCGTACGCATTGGGCGGTATTTTCATGTACATGACTGGTTTTAGGAGAATTAAGGACCCGAAGATTATGTCTTTCTTGCCGTTGCGTTTGACAATTCTTTACGTTACTGCCATCATTACAGCAATGCTCGTGTTGTGGCTTTTCATTCCTGGGTTTTTCAGTGATTTTTGGACGTCATATAAGCAAGTTGCAACGGTTACATTAAGCGCTGTTATTGGTGCTTGTACTGCTGACTTGTTGGGGAAGGAATGAAGGACTTTCATCATTTGCAGGAAGAGAAGCTTTTGCGCGCTGAGCGTTTGTATAGTATTGTTTCTCAGATTCATAAGCTTCAACTGCAGGGCAATACTGAGTTTGTTGAAAAGTTCCTCGCTTCTTTTCCAGACCATCTCAATTACATGCTTGCTAAGGTGAAGGAGCAGGAAGCTTTGTGTGATAGTTCTGACCAATGTTTGGGCTTGTTGAGTATGGAGTCTTCTGCTTTGCAGGACTTGATCAGGCATTCTGAGCTGGTTGCTGCTAAGAAGGTGCCGCTTGATGTTGTGAAGTCTGTTGGTGTTTTGAATCTTATTCGTGCTAGAAAGGAGTTCTTTAAGCAGTTGAAGAAGGCCGCTTAGTCACTGGACACTGGACATCTGCCTTCTTGAGCTATTTAAACCGTAATAACTATTTTTCTTCTCAGAGGTGATCAGTATGGAAAACATCCAGGAATTGTTGTTCGAGCGAATAAAGGCGCTTACTAAGGCGTCGTGTAAGCGTGATTTGAGGTTGAGACGATGGTAGACTTGTATGATGACAACTCGATTGACTACTTTGAGGACGATGACGACCTTGATGGTGCCGAGGCAGGCTTTATGCGCGGATACTTGTCTGCGTAACATTTTTATTTAGTTCTCTTTCTCACATTTCTTATGAGGGTTTTATCTAAGAATGAGGTCATTGTTCACAAGCTTAAGATAGTCTCAGAGATAGCTGCCGGCGCAGTTTTCATCTATCCGACTGACACAATTTATGGTATTGGCTGTGACGCAACCAATGATAAATCCGTTAGAAGAATCCGCGAGATTAAACAGCGTGATGCTAAGCCTTTCTCAATCATAGCTCCTTCTATCGATTGGATTAAGGAGAACTGTGAATTAAATGACAAAGCTAAGTCTTGGCTTCTAAAATTGCCTGGCCCTTACACTTTAATCCTGCCATTGAGGAATAATTCTGCCGTTTGCGCTCAAACTAATATGGGCGTGAAGACGATAGGCGTCCGCATGCCTAATCATTGGATTTCTGATTTGGTTTCAAAGTTCGGCAAGCCGTTAGTTACGACTTCTGTTAACACTGCAGGCGCCCCTCCTTCAACTACGCTTGAGCAATTGCAATCTTTCAGTGTTGACTTCATTATTTTTGATGGCGAGCTGGCTGGAAAGCCTAGTTCTGTTATTGATGCTGTTACTGGCAGGGTTATTAGGTAATCGACCACAACCTTTTTAAACCCCCTTTTTACTTTCGTATTTTTATGACGACGAAGGTAGTGGGAGCTGGGACTCTTAAGGAAGGCAGTTATATTCTCGTAGATGGGTATGCTTGCAGGGTGTCTAGTTCTGAGACGTCTAAGTCTGGAAAGCACGGTCATGCTAAGGTCAGAATTGTTGCTATTGGCCTCATAGATGAAAAAAAGCGTGAAGTCGTTATGCCTGCTCATGATAACGTTGAGGTTCCTATTGTTGAGAAGAAGTCTGCTCAGGTCTTGAGCGTTTCTGGGAATATGGCTAACGTGATGGACGAGGAGAATTTTGAGACTTTTGATATTAAGGTTCCTGAAGAGCTCAAGGCAACTGTTGTTCCTAACTGTAAAGTTCTTTACTGGATTATTCTAGGAGAAAAAATTATGAAACAATTGAAAGGCGGTGCTGAATAATGGTTAAGTTCCCTGAAGCTGATGCGAGGATGTTTAGGAATAAGTTTGTTTGCAGGAGATGTAAGTCGGTCATCCGCGCTCCTTCTCGTAAGATTGCTGACCAGCAGGTTAAGTGTCGTTCGTGTGCTGGAAAGAAATTTAAACCCAAGCGTAAGAAGTAAACTCTCATGAGTATTGATGGTATTGCAGCGATTGTATTTGTAGTTCTTCTTGCTGCATTTTTGTGGCGCAAGCGTCATCAGGTTCAGCTTCAGCGCGCCTTGTTCCCTTTGTTGTACGTGATTATGTATCGTTCTTCTTTTGGGCTGAAGTCCATGGACCGGCTTGCAAAAAGTTTTCCTAAAACTTTGCGTGCAATTGGCAACGTCTCTATCGTTATAGGGTTTCTTGGCATGGTTTTAATTTGCGGCGAGCTTATTTTTAACACTGTCAAAGTTTTTACAGAGGCAGGCGTTCCTGGCATCCAACCAGTCTTGCCGATTGAAGCCAAAGGTGTTTTCTTTGTGCCATTCCTGTACTGGATTCTTAGCATTTTCTTGTTAGCGCTCGTTCACGAGTTCGCTCATGGTGTTCTCGCGCGTGTGTATAACATTCCTGTTAAGAGCAGTGGTTTTGCTTTCTTGTGCATTTTGCTTCCAGTCATTCCTGCTGCTTTCGTCGAGCCTGATGAGAAAATCGTGCAAAAAAGGTCTTTTAGGCAGCAGTGGTCTGTTTTTGCTGCTGGTCCGGTTTCTAACTTATTGTTCGCTCTTGTCATGTTGGGCGTTTTTGCTGTTATGACTCCCGTGTTAACTTCTGCTTTTACTGAAAAGGGTGTCGAACTCATTCACGTTACAGAAAACAGTTCCGCTTTTGCTGGTGGCTTGCGTGATGGCGATATTATTGAGAGTTTTAACGGTATTCCTATGTTGTCTTCTCAGAATATTTCTAATTTCTTGAACTCTTCTGTTCCGGGAGATGAAATCTTGATTGAAACAAGTAATAGTTCTTTTTCGATTATCACAGGTGCTCATCCTGATAATTCTTCTAAAGCTTATCTTGGCATTCAGGCCAAACCGTATCTTGAGCCGAATGCAGAATTTGTTTCAAAGTATGGTGGTTGGCTTCCTGTTGTGCTTAAGTGGTTTGCTGGTTTGATTTTCTGGTTGTTCATGCTAAATATAGGAATTGGCTTGTTTAACTTACTGCCAATCGGTCCTTTGGACGGCGGGCGAATGTTCCAGCTTGTTTGCTTGAAGTTCTTCAAGAAAGGGACTGCGTTAAAAATTTGTGGTTTTGTCAGTATTTTCTTTGTGGGGCTTATTCTTGCCAATCTTTTCGCAGGATTTTTTTAGCCCTTAATGTTGCCGATAGGGGAGAATTTGACGAGTTTCTTGCTGATGCCTGCTTTGTCCATTACATCAACGACCTCTGATATCGATTTGTATGCCGCTCCTGCTTCTTCTGCTAGCCCTGAGAATGATGTTGTTCTGACGTAGATTCCTCTTTTTTCCATGTCTTTCTGTAATTGGTCTCCGCGTATTTCTCTTCTTGCTTGTGTTCTGCTCATTGTTCTTCCCGAGCCGTGTGCTGTGCTTCCAAAGGTTTCTTCTGACGCTTTATCTGTGCCAAGAAGAAGATAACTGCCTGTTTCCATGCTTCCGCCCACAATGACTGGCTGCCCTATTTTTCTGAACATTGGTGCTAGTTCTGTTCTTGATGGCCCGAAGCATCTTGTTGCTCCTTTTCTGTGCACTACTAATTTTTTCATTTTGTTTCCAATTTTGTGCTCTTCTAGTTTTGCTATGTTGTGCGCAACATCATAGACTAAGTGCATTTCCATTTGTTCTGGTGTTTTCTCAAAGATTTTGTGGAAGCATTCTCTTATCCTGTGTAAAATGACCTGCCTGTTGGCAAATGCCGCGTTTGCAGCGCACGCCATGGCATGGTAGTAGTCTTGTCCTTCTTTGCTTGAGAATGGCGCGCAGGCTAATTCGGGATCTGGTACAGTGATGTCATATTTTCTCATCGCTTCTGAGAATATTTTCAGGTAGTCTGTTCCTATTTGGTGGCCAAATCCTCTGCTTCCGCAGTGTACCATTACGCAGATTTGGTCTTCGCTGACAATTCCAAGTTTCTCGGCTGTTTTTTTGTCAAATATTTGTCCTGCGTATTGTATTTCTAGATAGTGGTTTCCAGAGCCGAGCGTTCCGAGTTGGTTTATTCCTCTGCTTATTGCTTTGTCTGATACTTTGCTTGTTTCTGCGTGTTCTATGCACCCGTAATCTTCTATTCTCTCTAGGTCTTCGTCCCAGCCGTAGCCGTTTTCTACGCACCATTTGGCTCCGTTTTGCATGATTTTTTTGAATTCCTGTGTTGTTAGTTTGACGAATCCTTTGCAGCCTACTCCTGCGGGTACTTGTTGGAACAATAAATCTACTAGCGGTTTCAGTTTTGGTTGTACTTCTTTGTACGTCAAATTTGTTGTCACCAGTCTCATTCCGCAGTTGATGTCAAATCCTATTCCGCCTGGTGAAATAACGCCTGTATTTGGATCAAATGCCGCTACTCCTCCTATTGGAAAACCGTAGCCAGAGTGCGCGTCTGGCATGCAGAGTGCTCTTTCTTGTATTCCGGGCAGGCATGCAACGTTTGTGAGCTGGTCGTAGACTGCTCTGTCCATTGCTTTGATTAGTTTTTCGCTTGAGTATATTCTTGCTGGTACTCTCATTCCTTCTTTGTATGAGATTGGTATGTCCCAGATGACTTCTCCTTTTCGTTCAAATTCTGGTATTGGTGCGTTTCGATTCATATGTCTAACACCACGCTTGCTTTCCATGTTCCTTTTTTCTTCTCAATCGTGTAATAGTGCATTGTAACGGCCTTTACGTCCTGGTGTAGTTCTTGTTCTGTTGGTTTTATTTTGTCCCCGTGTAATATTGCAGTAACAGTCATTTTCTTTTCGTCTACTTTGACTTTTATTTCACTGAAGACCATTGCGTCTTTGTCTTTCAGGTAAATTATTTCTTCTAGTAACTCAAAAAGCAGTAATTCTATGTTTTTTGCTTTCTTTTTGATTGTTTTTTTGATTTTGGCTTTGACGGTTTTTGGGTTTGCCATGCTTGCTATTACTGCTTTTGCCGCGCTTTCAAATAGTTCGTTTAGGTTTTTGCCTGTTGCTTGGAAGGCGACGTCCGCTATGGCTACGTCTTCGATAAACTTGAATGGCATGAGTATTTTGCGCTGTGTTTTGTATATAAATCTACCTGCTCTTTAGAAATTCAAGAACTGTTTTGAGCGAATCCGCGCATACTTCTTCCCTGTTGCGGTTTCCGTCTATGAATATTATGTTTTCTTTCAATAGTTCTTTGAGTTTGTGGTAGTTTGCGTGTACTTTTTGCAGGAAATCTTCTTTGTGGAATGCGTGTGCGTCTTGTTGTCTTCCTTGTGTCATTCTTTTTACTGCTTCTGCCACTGGTATGTCTATTACAATTGTCAAATCGGGTACCAGCAAGTCTTTGTGCATTTCGTGTATTTTCTCAAACGGCACTCCTTGTGCCATCTGGTAAGCATATGTTGAGTGTTTGTATCTGTCTGACAAAACTATGATGTCTTTTTTGGTGCAGGCTTCTATCATTTTGCAGTGTTTTGTTCTGTCTTCAACAAATAGTTTTAATGCGTCTTCTCCTTGTGATAGCGGGTCTAGTCTTGATAAGAACTTTTTGAGCCAGTCTCTTTTGTATGGCTCTCTTGTTAGTAGTATGTGGTTGTTTTTGTCTGCTTCAAACAGTTCAGTGGCTATTTTTTTTATGACTGTGCCTTTTCCGCAACCGTCTATGCCTTCTATTGCTATGAACGCCCCTTTCATAATCCAGCGAGAACTAAGCTTCTATTAATATTTTCCTAATAGGTCTGATATGGCTGCGCCGATGGCTGCTGGCAGGCTGATGGCTATTGTAAGTTTGAAGACATGATATGCGTCTTGTGCAATGTTGGTTAGTCCGTAGACGAAGAGTAGCATATATGATACGAATAGCGCGATTAAATAGTATGTTATGATTCGTTTCGCCCAGAATTGTCCGAATGTTCTTTGTTTTCTTTGGCTTATTGGTATTCTCGCGTATCCTACAAAGTAGATTTCTGCGGTTAGAATGAGCCATGTTGTTAGGCTGATGATGATGATGTGGAACATGCCAAGGCTAAGTCCGACTTGTAATAGTAGTCCTTTTAGCACGAATGTGAATCCAAAGAATAGCGCGCCGAAGAATGCGGCTACTACGTGGCGCATGTCAAAGTGGCCTGGTATTTTTTCGACAAGTCTTTCTTTGATGAGGTGTACTTCCTGTTCAATCCTTTCTAGGCTTGCCATTTTAGTAGAACTCTACTTCCGGTATGTCTCGGTCTTTCTTTTCTTCTGGTGGAGCGTTTGTTGCTGGCGCGCTGTCGAACATGCTCATAAGATTTGAAACTGCCGGTGATGGGTTGTCGAATATGTTTGGTTGTGCTTCTGGTTTTTGTTCTGGCGCTGGCTCATTGGTATAAACATCGTGCCCGCCTACTAGTCCCATCAGCATTTTTATGGCTTTTCGTATTTCGTCTCTAGAATCTGTTTTGGTGTCAATTGTTATTCTCATTTCAGCTCTTTTTGTTTAAAATATTGTCCACGTGACTATAAATACTTTGCGCATTAAAACATGAACATTATCATCGCTGATAATACTATCATGCTTCCAAAGTCTGCTAGTGCTGTTGCGATTGGTATTAGGTAGTTGTCTGGGTCGTGTTTTTTTCTGTAAACGTAGAATCCTCCTATTGTGCTGACTAGGAATAGTATGAATACGAGCAATATTGTTGTCAGTATTGAGACTAGAAGTACTTTTTGTGCCAGCATAATATCAAAGGGGAATCCTTTTAGCATTGCTATGAAGTATGCTAGGATCGCAGCGTATATTGCTGCTAGAACCGCAATTCCTAGTACGACGAAAAACAGATGGTGTAGTTCTGGTTCTGTCCACCATTTTTTTTCTTTTATTTCTTTTTCGTAAAGCATTGTTGTGAATCTTGAGGCTATTATTGTGCCAAAACTTCCTATCATATTGTTTAGGGCTGGAAGCAGAATTAGTATTGGCAATAGCAATGTTAGTTCTGTTCCTAGTTTTTCAAGTCCTATTCCTCCAAGGCTTGAGATTGCTGATGCTATGATTAGTATTCCTGTGCTTTCGCGCAGTATTTTCCATACGTGGAGTTCTATCATATTACGCTCACCGCCAGGTATAATGATGCTATCATGATGATGTCGCCGATGGTTGTAACGTACGGTCCCATTACGTCGTCTGGGTCTATTCCGCGTTTGAACAGCCAGAATACTGCGGATGTTGTGAGTGGTATCATGAAGATTGCAGAAATTACTGCTGAGATTACTGAGATTGTTATGATTGCTGGGTTTGAGATTCCGAATATTAGTTTGGTTGCGATAAAGGCGACCACTCCCAGTACTATTCCGTCAAACAGTGAGAGCAATAGTGATGCTATGCTGTTGTCTCTGATTATTTTGCCGTGCGTGAATTTTGGGTTTAGCTTGTGCCGGTGTAGTGCTGAGCCCAATCTTGCTGCCATTGTGCCTGAGATGTCTCCTCTCATGGCGAGCAGTCCGGGCAGTAGTATGAACAGTCCTGGTTGTGCTATTATTTTGTCAATGAAGAATGTGAGTCCTAGTCCTGCCAGCACTCCGCCTGTTACTGATATGAATTCTGCGAATAGTATTTCTTCTACTTCGTGTTTTGGATACATGCGCCTCTTTTTTGTGTTGTAATGTCAGAAAAAGCTTTTAAAGTCTTCTGTTGAGGACAAAAGCTAGGAACCCGTGATCTAGCGGTTAGGATTCTTCCTTCACAGGGAAGATGCCCCAGTTCGAATCTGGGCGGGTTCATAGGGGGCTGTAGTCTAGTGGTAGGATACAAGGTTCGGGACCTTGTGACCCGTGTTCGAATCACGGCAGTCCCACTGGGCACTGCATAAGTATAGCGAATACAGTGGGTGATTCGAACACTCCGTTTTCGTGTCGGAAAGTTGCTATAGTCATATTGTGATACTCCAACTTTCCGAGCAACTTGGCAAACGCGGTTTGCCAAGTAATCACGGCAGTCCCACTTGCACGTTAAGCACGCCAGTCCCATACTTTTATAAACGAATTCTGTTGTAAAATAATCATGGAATGGGTTAACCCGTTGTATTTGAAGAGCGTGGCAGGTTTGAAAAGGCAGTTTGCTTCCAACAAGCCTTTCCCATATCTCGTTCTCGGCAATTTTTTTGCTAAAAAGATTGAGAAGGTTGCCCATCAGTTGCTGAAGGAGAAGTTTTACGAGCATAATTCTGATCTGTTTCAGTTTGAGCAGACTGATGATTGTAAGAATGCTAAGCAAACTGCGGTCAAGGAGTTCTATAAGTTCTTTGGCTCGAGAGAGTTTACTGATTTTGTTTCAAAAGTAACCAGCACTAAGCTCAAATTCATCGACATGTCTGGTTTTATTTATGACGATACTGATTATTTGTTGCCTCATGATGACCGTTTGTCAGGTAGAAAGATTGCTTATGTCGTGCAGTTAGGGGATGATTTCATTGAAAATGATGGCGGCGCTTTGCAGTTCTTTAAAGGCAATGAAATTGTAAAGTCAATTCCTCCCCGTTTTAACACTTTTTCCATATTCAAAGTTTCTCCTAAATCTTTGCATCAGGTTCAGGAAGTTATGGGTAAAAAGCGCAGGATTTCTTTTGCCGGGTGGTTCCATGGTTGACTGGCTGAGCAGTGCTTATGATGAGGATGCGTTGCATCAGGCGCAGAGGAGTTTCGGTCTTTCCGGTAATATTCAGTTGCAGTCTTTTCTTTCAGAAAAGGGTCTTGCACTTTTCAAACATTTGAAATTCAGGCACGTTTATGTTCCTGAGAAGTATTGTTACAGCATTGCTGACGCTCCTGAATTGAAGGATTTTAACGCGGTTCTTTCTTCAATCGTTGGAGAGAAGGTGAAAGCCAAGTCGGTTTTTTGCTTTATGTTCAGCAAGGGCGATTATAGTCTGCTTTACGACGCAATCAAGCCCGGCTCGGGAGTTGCATTTTTCTTGGACTTGTTTGATTTTGATGAGTCTTCGGGCGGTTTTTCTTCTTTTTTGAAAGACAGCAAAGAGGTCTTCCGTGTGGTTGCAAAGTCCAATTCTCTTACTTTAGTCAATCAGTCTGGTCTGAAGAATTTTGTTAAGTACGTTAACCATCGTGCTCAAAATCCGCGCGTTTTCTTATATGGCGTGCTACAATAATCATTATAAATGATTGTTGTCGTTAATTGCGCATGCATTTGAGTCGTAATGTTTTGAAGGAGTTGATTCTCAATAAGCAGCTTATCACTGATTATGAGGATGTTGATAAACAGCTGACAGCCAACGGTTTTGACGTGCGCCTTGGAGCAATCGTTGAAGTGATTGATGGCGGGCGTTTGGCGATTTCTAAGTCTGACCATGTTGCTCCTAAGCTTGGCACTGCTGTTGTTTTGAAGGGTTTTGAGAACCGCTTGCAGGGTTATGATATTAAGGAGGTTCAGGTTGTTGATGAGGGTGTTGTGAAGCTTAATCGTTTGAAACCGTATCTTGTTATTCCTTGTGAGTCTCTTAATACTCCTGATAATTTGATGTTTCATATTCAGCCAAGGTCTTCTTTGTTTAGAATTACTCAGTCGATGCTCGGCCACGCTTTTGGCGAAGCCGGTTTTAAGGGTTTTCTCACTTTTATGCTTTTTCCTGTTCTTGACAGTGAGATTGAGCTTGGCGCTCGTATTGCTCAGTTGTCTTTTTCTGAGCTTAAGGGCGAGGCTAGTTATGCTGACCAGAAAGAAACCAATTATCAGGGCGGCAAGCTTTTCTAGCCGTATATTCTCTGAAAATTCAACCAGACATTGTTCGCTACTTCTTCTGGCTCGAACTTTTTTATTTGCGCTATCTTGTCGATTACCGTTTTAACATTCTCGGGCATGTTCGGAAAACTGCCGTCTGGCGATAAGTAAGGTCCATCAGTCTCGGTTGTTAGCTGATTGATGCTGACCATCTCAACTAATACTTGAAAATGTTGGCTTCGCGCAATGCTTGTAGGAACAGAGAAGATAAAGCCTGCATCTGCTGCTTTTTTAATCAAACTTTTTCTGCCTTCGAAGCAGTGCAGTACGACATTTTTTAGCTTGCTTGATATTAGCATGTCTATGCAGTCTTGTTCTGCTTTGCGTGTATGAACAATTATTGGTTTCTTTAATTTTTCAACAAACTCTATTATTCGCGCAAAATTCTCTCTTTCTTTTTTCTGTAATTCCAAATCTTTTACCCAGTGGTAATCTAGTCCCACTTCTCCTACTGCTGCTATCTTTTCTTTATTCTGTTTTATGAACTCGAATTCCTTGTCTAAATCAATTGGTCCTTTGTGTGTTGTTAGCCCTCCTTCCACGTCTTGTTCTAGTCCAAGCGCGTCTACTGGATAAATTCCTAAGCTTGCTCTTACCATTGGATATTTTTTGGCTATTTCTAGTGCTTCTCTGTTTGTTGGAGGGTTTATTCCTGAACAAATGATTGCCTTGACTCCTGCTTTTTTTGCATTGTCTATGACTTTGTCTAGGTCTGTGTATGCTTTGTGCATTAGATGGCAGTGGTCGTCTACTAAAATCATATGTGTTTCGAGAAGAAGTCTTTGATTCTTGCTTTATATTCTTTGGGGTTTGTCGTGTAGCTCATTCCGTGGTCTGCTCCTTCTATTATCCATAGCTGTGCCAGTTTTTTGTCCGCAGAATCATATATTTTTTGTGTCTGGCTTATTGGTATCTGTGAGTCAGCATCTCCGTGTATTAGTAGTGTTGGTACGGTTACTCTTGCCTCATACTTTTTGGCGTCCAACCCGTAGAATAGTTTGCCATAAAATTCTGTCATCCAGACAAATGGGAACTTCAATGGTCCAAGGTAGAAGTATGTTTGTTCTATTATGTCGTGTATGCTGGAATAAGCGCTGTCTGAGACTATTGCTTTAATTTTTGGATGTTTTGCTGCTAAGAATGTGAAAGCGCTTAGTGAGAATCCGTATGCTCCGTATGTATGGTTTATGTCTTTTCTGCTGTCTAAATATTTTATTGCCGCGTTGAAATCTTGTATTTCTTTTACTCCTCCTGTCGTGCTTGTTCCGTGGCTTTCTCCGAATGACCTGAAGTCGAATAAGAAAAGAGTATAATCCGGATGTAAAAACGTGACAACGGGGAGTATGTTTCCTTTGTCAAACGGGTACCCGTGTCCAACGATTATTGTTGGTGTTTTTTTCTTTCCTGGTATTAGCCATCCTGTCAGCGTTAGCCCGTCTTGTGTTTTGAACTGCACTTTCTCATATTCTAATCCATAATTTATTGGAGTGTCTCTGCTTCTGAATTTTGGCGGGTGCGTGTTGAGCCAGAAGTTGAGCAGTGAGAATAGTATGATGAACCCGATTATGTAACCAGCATATTTAATCCATGGCGTCATAATATTCTGTAAATTTCAACTGCGAGGAATACAAGGTATAATCCTACGAATACTATTCCATGTTTCCACGTGAGTTCTTTTTTGTTCATCCAGAACATCATTAGCGTTATTGCTGCGGCAAGGAAGAATAGCGCGTTGGCTGCTTGTGCAATATTCACTTCTATTGGTCTGAACAGTGCGACTAGTCCGAAGAACAGGAGCAGTTCTATTATTAATGAGCCCAATAAGTCTCCTAGTCCTATGCCTGCGTGTTTTTTGTATAGGGAGCGGAGTTCTACTGCGATGTCAGGAAGTGTTGTTCCGATTCCGATGACTGTTAATGCAATGAAATAGTTTGGAAGCGAGAAATAGTCTGCGATTCTTATGCTGCTTACTACGAGCCATTTGCCTGATAGCATGAGTGCGACAAAACAGCCTAGGAAGATGAACATGTCTTTCCATATTGCTTTGAATTGGACTTGCTTTTTGATTTTGCCGAACGTGCCTTCCATCCTCCAAAGGTTTAGGAGGTATATCAGGAAGGCAATTACGAGTATTGCTCCGTCTGGCCGGCTTAGTTGTCCGTCAAGCGCGAGTATGAATGGGAGCATGAGTGCTGCCCACATTGCGAATCTTTGTTTTGTGAATATGTTTGATTCGAGTTTTATCTTTTTGCCAAGTATGGCTATGATTCCCAGGGCGAATGCAGCGTGCACCATGTTCGTTCCGATTATTGCTCCGAATCCTACGCTCGCGCTTCCTGCAAGGAATCCTGATAGCGAGCTGATGATTTCTGGCGCGGATGCCGCCATGGCAACAACCACTAATCCTATGATTGCATCGCTCAGGCCAAGTTTTTTTGCGTAATCGCTTATTCCGTCAAGAAGCAGGTCTGCGCTTTTGAATAGTATGTATAGGCTTGCTGCTAGTATTATTCCATTAAATAGAAGTGGGTGTGCTAGTGCCTCAGGTATTATTGACATTTTGCCTCTTTTTGTGTGCTTTTAAAAGATAATTGCTTATATATTTACTTATTCGTAAACCTTATATACTGCTTCCTTTCACCTGAAAGTTATGCCAGTTGTCGGTTTAGCGTTTAACAAAATTGTTGTTGAGAAGCACAACCCTGTTAAGGGTAAAGTGCAGGTTAACAATAATGTTACTCTGAAGGATGTTGAAAAGACTGATTTGAGTATTGGTAGTTCTAAGCAGGGCGCTTTGAAGTTTCATTTTGAGTTTACTGCTAAGTACGAGCCAAAAATTGCCGATATTACTATGGTTGGATTTTTGACTTTTTTTGAAAAGCCTGAAGCTGTCAAGGAGATTCTTGATGGCTGGAAGAAGGACAAGAAAATTCCCAAGGAAATTATGTCTAGTGTTTTGAACACTGTTCTTTCAAGGTGTAATGTTGAAGCAATGTTGTTAGCAAGAGAAGTTAACTTGCCTCCCCCAATTCCTTTGCCTAAAGTAACTGTTAAGTGATTTTCTACTGTTTAGGAAAGACTTTTAAATGATGAGTGCTATAATATGCATGGGTGTAGGGTATGCCAGCTGATATTAAACTAAAAGTTGCAGAAGCTATACAGGACGACGTTAACAAAGGTATTGTTAGGGTTGACTCTAGTTTTATGCGTGAGATTGATGTTCGCCCTGGTGATATTGTTGAGATTGAGGGCACTAGGAAGACTGTTGCGATTGTTGACCGTGCTTACCCTGGTGATATTGGGCTGAATATTATCCGTATGGATGGTCTTTCTCGTAAGAACGCTCGTACTTCTATTGGCGAGCTTATTGCTGTCAGGAAGGCTAAGGTTGAGCCTGCCAAGAAGGTTGTTATTGCTCCTGCAAGGGAAGGCATTGTTGTTCGTGCTAGTGCTAACATTTTCAAGCAGGGTCTTTTGGGGCGTGCTTTGACTAAGGGCGATATTATTTCTCTTGGTGGTACCAGAAGGCGTCGTACTGCTATGAGCCAGAGTCCTTTTTTTGATGAAGTTTTCAACATGATGGAAGAAAGCATGATGGCCTATGGTTTTGGTGACTTGAAGTTTGTTGTTGCTGAAACTAATCCTAAGATTCCTGTGATTATTACGGAGCAGACTGAGGTTGTTTTGAATTCTGAGGCTGTTGAGATTAAGGATGAGGCTATTCTTGAGGTTTCTTATGAGGACATTGGCGGTCTTGAAGAGGAGATTAAGAACGTACGCGAGATGATTGAGCTTCCGTTGAAGCATCCTGAGATTTTTGAGCGTTTGGGCGTTGAGCCTCCAAAGGGAGTTCTATTGCATGGTCCTCCTGGTACTGGTAAGACTCTTTTGGCTAAAGCGGTAGCAAACGAAACTAATGCGCATTTCATTTTAATCAATGGTCCTGAGATTATGTCCAAGTATTACGGTCAGTCTGAGGAAAATCTTAGAAAGAAGTTTGAGGAAGCAGAAAAGAATGCTCCTTCAATAATCTTCATTGATGAGATTGATGCTATTGCGACAAAGCGTGAGGAAACTAAGGGCGAGGTTGAACGTCGTGTTGTTGCTCAATTGCTTGCTTTGATGGATGGTTTGAAGTCTAGGGGAAAAGTTGTTGTTATTGCTGCTACTAATGTTCCTAACATTCTTGATCCTGCTTTGAGGCGTCCTGGTAGGTTTGATCGTGAGCTTGAAATTGGTGTTCCGAATAAGGAAGGTCGTTTGAACATTCTCAAAATCCACACGCGTAACATGCCTATGGACAAGGATGTTAACTTGAAAGAGTTTGCTGCTGTGACTCATGGTTTTGTTGGGGCTGACCTTTCTGCTCTTGTGAAAGAGGCTGCCATGATTGTTCTAAGGCGTATTTTGCCTGATTTGAAGTATAGTAAGGATGAGCCATTGCCTATGGAGTTGCTTGAGAGATTGCTTGTTGGTAAGAAGGACTTCCGTGATTCTTTGAAGGTTGTGAGACCTAGCGCGTTGCGTGAAGTGCTTGTTGAAATTCCTACGGTTAAGTGGGCTGATGTTGGTGGTCTTGAGATGGTTAAGCAGGAGTTGAAGGAGGCTGTTGAATGGCCTCTTCAGCATCCTGATGCTTTCAAGCGTCTGGGCGTTCGTCCTCCAAGAGGTATTTTGATGTACGGCGCTCCTGGTACTGGTAAGACTATGCTGGCGAAAGCAGTTGCTAATGAGAGCAAGGCTAACTTTATTTCAATCAAGGGTCCTGAGTTGTTGAGCAAGTGGGTTGGTGAGAGTGAGAAGGCTGTTCGTGAAGTGTTCAAGAAGGCAAGGCAAACCGCTCCTACTATTGTCTTTTTCGACGAGATTGATAGTCTGGCTCCTCGTCGTGGTATGAGCAGTGATAGTGGTGTTACTGAGCGTGTTGTTAACCAGTTCCTTACTGAGATTGATGGTCTTGAGGGTATGAATGATATTGTTGTTATTGGCGCGACTAACAGGCCTGACATGCTTGATACTGCTTTGTTGCGTCCGGGCCGTTTTGATAGAATAATCTTGACTCCTGTTCCTGATTTGCCTTCTCGTTTGGCGACTTTCAAAGTGCACACTAAGGGCATGCCTTTGAAGGATGTTGATGTTGAGGAGCTTGCTGCTCGTACTGAAGGTTATGTTGGGGCAGATGTCGAGGCAGTCTGTCGTGAAGCCGCCATTCTTTCGTTGCGTGAGAATATTTCCGCAAAGACTGTTACAATGGCGCATTTTGAGGAGGCTTTGAAGAAAGTGCCTCCATCTGTTACTAAGGATGTTGAGAAGATGTACGAGGACCTTAGAGAGCGCTTCCGTGGTGCTCGTGCTAAAGAAATGAAGCAAGAGCTTCCTATTTACTTTGGTTAAGTTTTAATACATCTTCATTTCTCGCACTCCAATGGTCTCTCATTTGATTGCTGATTTGCAGAAGTTTGATGAAGCTCTGTCCAGAGAGCATTATTTGAATAGTTCTGGCCAGAAGGACGAGCTTGAAGGTTCTAAGATTTACAAGAAGTTCAAGCATTTGTTCTCAAAAGAGCATATTTCTGAGGCGAACAAGGATATTTCCAACAGAGAGGGCAAGTTACTATACGATGCTTTTGTTGGCAACTTCATTGGCAATGAGTTGAAGAAAATCAATGACAAGTGCAGTTCTTTTGAAGCTTCTGCAACTGTAGAAGTCAGCGGTCAGCAGATTCCTTTCAGGAGTGTTTCTTCTTTGTTGATGAATGAGGACGTGCGTGAGAAGAGAAAAATCTATTACGAGTCCACTAAGCCTGTTAAGAAAAAGTTGACTTCTTTTGAGAAGCGTTCTTGGGCTAAGGTTTACGATCTTATCAAGGAGCTTTCTGGCAAGTCTTATGTTGATTATTTGTCTTTCATTAAGGAAGTTGATTATGACGCTCTTGCTGTTCAATTCAGAGAATTTTTGGTTAAGACTGAGGAGCTTCATCGTTTGCAGCTTGAGAAGAATATGGCTTCTATTGGTGTGAGGTTGAAAGATGCTCAGCCGTATGATTATGCTTATTATGCTCGTGCCAAGCCTTTTGACCAGTTTTTCAGGAAGGAAAATTTGGTTAATGTGGCAAAGTCTTTCTGGAGTGATATTGGTATTGAGATTGACCAGCAGAAGAATGTCATCTTGGATGTTGATGATCGTCCTAAGAAAGTTCCGCGTGCTTTCTGCATGCCTGTTCGTGTTCCTGAAGAGGTTATTTTGGTAATTAAGCCTCATGGTGGTCAGGATGATTATCAGGCTTTCTTGCATGAGTCTGGTCATACTGAGCATTTCGCTAACACTGATGGTTCTTTGTCTTATCAGTTTAAGCAGTTGGGTGATAATAGTGTGTCTGAGAGTTATGCTTTCCTTATCGAGTATCTTTTGTCCAACACGTTGTTCTTGCAAAAATATCTGCAGATGTCTGAAGTTGATGCTCAAAAATTTGCTAACTTCATCATGGAACAGAAATTGCAGGCTTTCAGAAGGTATGCTTCCAAGGTTATCTACGAATTAAAATTGCACCGCAATGACTTGACAAAGCTTGATGACAAGTTCCAGCCAAGTGCAGGAGCTTACACGAGTCTTGCTAAGATGTATGTTGACCTTCTTACAAAGGCAACTAAGATTAATTACAATCCTGAGAGTTATCTTTTAGACGTTGATTCTGGTCTTTACGCTGCTGATTATTGCCGTGCTTGGATGTTTGAAGTCATGATCAGGAAAAAGTTGGAAGAAAAATATGGTAAAAACTGGTTTGAGAAGAAGGAAGCCGGTGATTTCCTCAAGGCTATGTGGAAGTGTGGTAATAGTTCTAAGAATGTTAATGAGCTCGCCCAGATGGTTGGTTACGAGAAGGTCGATATTGCTTTCATTACTGATGATTTTCTCAGTTTTTTCAAAGCCTAAACATTTTTAAACCGTCTGCATTCTTATTCTTGTTATGAAAGCTAAAGCTGGTGATAAGGTTAGATTATCAACTTCTGATGGTGAGTTTGAGGGTACGTTGCTTCCTCGTCCTGAGATGATGTCGCAGGACATTACTGTTCTCAAGCTGAATACTGGCTATAATATTGGCATTGAGAGTAAGAAAATCAAGAAGACTGATGTTCTTGAGGAATACAAGTCGCCTATTCCTAAGGTTAGGAAGATTAAGCATAATGCAGATTTGCCTACAGTGGCTATTTTGTCAACTGGTGGAACGATTTCTTCGCGTATTGATTATCGTACTGGCGGTGTTTATGCTGATTATTCTGCTGAGGATTTTGTTGCTATGTGTCCTGAATTGCAGGATATTGCTAACATTAAGGCTGCTAAAGTAATGAGCGTGATGTCAGAAGACGCAATGTCCAGCGACTGGGTGCGTATGGCTGAAGAGATTTTGAAAGTAATCAATGATGTTGATGGTGTTGTTATCACTCATGGCACTGATACCATGCACTTTACGAGCGCAGCATTATCTTTCTTACTTAAAGATTTGAACAAGCCTGTTGTTATCACAGGTTCTCAACGTAGTATAGACCGTGGTAGTTCTGATGCTTTCATGAATTTGATTTGTGCTGTTACTGCTGCTGCTAAGTGGGATGGTGCTGGTGTTGTTATTTGCATGCACGGCTCTATGGAAGATAAATTCTGTCATTTGTTGAGGGGCACTAAGGTGAGAAAGATGCATACGTCAAGACGTGATGCTTTCCGTGCTATTGATGATAGTCCTTTGGCTGCTGTTTTTACTGATGGTAAGATTGAGAATATTGTGGATGATTATCCTAAGCGTAGCAAGTCAAAGCCTTCTTTGCAGGAAATTGATTCTAAGGTTGCTTTAGTGTATGTTTATCCTGGGATGGACCCGGGAGTTATTGATTATTATGTGAAGAATAAAGTGCGTGGTATTGTTCTTGCTGGTACTGCTCTTGGTCATGTTCCTTTGAATAATGCTAAATCTTTGGAGCCGGCTCTTAAGAAAGCAATTAAGGCTAAAATTCCTATTTTTGTTTGTTCTCAAACTTTGTATGGCAGGGTCAACCCTTATGTTTACACTAATTTGAGAAAGCTTAGTATTGGTCTTGGTGTTGTTTATCTTGCTGATATGATTCCTGAGGTTGCTTATGTTAAGTTGATGGTTGCTTTGAAGCAGAAGAATACGATTGAATTCATGAAAACTAATATTGCTGGCGAAATTAGCAGTCGTGAGACGGATGACTGTTTTTTGAGATGAGGATTATATGGCAAAGATAAAGTGTGGTTTAGAGATTCATCAGCAGATTGATTGCAGGAAGCTTTTCTGCGAGTGTGATTCAATTATTCAGGATGTTAGTCCTCATTTTACGATAATGCGTAAGTTGAGGGCTGTCGTCGGAGAAACTGGCGAGGTTGATGTTGCTGCTGCTCAGGAAGCGATGAAGGGCAAGCAGTACATTTACGAAGGTTACGATGATAATTGTTGTCTTATTGAGCTTGATGAAGAGCCTCCTAGGAACTTGCGTCATCAGGCATTGCTTGCTGCAATTCAGGTTGGTAAGTTGTTCAAGGCTAAGTTTGTTGATGAAGTTCAGGTTATGAGGAAAACTGTTGTTGATGGCAGTAATACTTCTGGCTTTCAGCGTTCTGCTCTTGTTGGATATAATGGCAAGATTGATTCTTCTTTAGGCTCAATATCTATTCCTACAGTTATTGTTGAAGAGGATAGTGCCAGATTAATCAAGGATAATCCGGATAAAACCACTTTCCGTCTTGACAGGCTTGGTATTCCTTTGTTGGAGGTATCCACTGGTCCTGATATTGTTAGTCCTGAGCATTGTGCTGAGGTTGCTGAAAAGCTTGGTATGTTATTGAGGAGTACTGGAAGGGTTAAACGTGGTCTTGGCACTATTCGTCAGGATGTTAACGTTTCTATTGAGGGTGGCGAGCGTGTTGAGATTAAGGGCGCTCAGGATTTGAAGCTTCTTCCTAAGCTTGTTGAGTTGGAAGGAATACGCCAGGAGAATCTTTTAGCCATTAAGAAAGAGCTTGAAAAGCGCAGGGTGCGCGAAGTTTTGACTCAGATTGTTGATGCTACTCGTTTGATGAAGTTTTCTAAGTCAAAAGTCATTCAGTCTACTTTGGCAAAAGGCGGGGTTGTTCTTGGAATCAAATTATCCTGTTTCAAAGGCCTTATCGGCAGAGAAGTCCAGCCGAATAGGCGTCTTGGCACGGAATTTTCTGATCGTGCTAAGGTTGCTGCTGGTGTTGGGGGCATTTTCCATAGTGATGAACTGCCTGATTATGGCATTACGCCTGATGAGGTCGAGCAGATTTTCAAACATTTAGACTGTGGCGAGCATGATGCGTTTGTTTTGGTTGCGGATATGAAGAGTAAGGCCGAGCGTGCTTTGCAGGCTGTTATCTTGAGAGCTTATGATTGTTTGTCTGGTGTTCCTAAGGAAGTTAGAAGAGCAAATGAAGATGGAACAACTACTTTCATGCGTCCCATGCCGGGTGCTGCGCGTATGTATCCTGAAACTGATGTTTTGCCTATCAGGATTACTAAAGAAATTATTTCCTCAGTCACGCTGCCTGAGCTTATCGAGAATAAGACTGTCAGGTATGAAAAGCTTGGTCTTGGCCACGATTTGGCTGAATTGGTTGCGAAAGGCGACCGTGCAGATTTGTTTGATGATTTTGTCAAGTCTTTCAAGGCATTGAAGCCTGCTTATTTGGCCGAAATCTTGATGACTTCCGAGCGTACTGTTAAGCGCCAGTTTAACATTGACATTTCTCCCGATGATGAGGATTATTGCGAAATCTTCCGTGCTTTAGAGCATGATGAAATTTCTAAGGAGAGCGTTCTTGATATTTTGAAGGAGAAAAAGCCTGTTAAATCAGTATTGAACAAGTTTAAGCTGTTATCCGAGGGCGAATTGTTAAGGGAGCTTACCAGAGTTATCGAGTCCAACAAGGGAATGCCTTTCAATGCTCTTATTGGCAAGGCAATGGCAGAACTGAGAGGTAAGGCGTCTGGTCAGAAGATTGTTGAATTATTGAAGAAGTTAGCGGGTTAGTTTTGAGTATTTTTCTACTTGCTCAAAATAGTATGCTTGTTTTGCTTTCTTTCTTGTTGCTCGTATGAACAGCATTAGTGCCATTCCGAATACTATTCCTGTTGTGTTGAATATGAAGTCCCATCCTTCGTTTATCCATCCGCCTCCTAGTGATTCTATGAGGTCGCTTCCTGTTTTTCCCTCAAGCCCGTCTCCTGGTCCGAATCTGAACAGTCCGTCTCCAAATCCGAATTTAAGGTAGCCTAGGAATTCTGATAGTTCTACCATTGCGCCTACTCCTGAGGCTGCTAGGAATATCGTTATCAAAAACATTATGTTCTTTTTTGTGATTATTTGCGCGTCCATCCATTGTTCCATCCATCTGAAGAATAATAGTGCGAATGGGAATGCGCCGAAGAAGTGTGTTACATGGTCCCATTGTATTGGTATTGGCGAGATGTGATACCACCCGAATATGCCGACTGCGTGGCTGATATGTCCTATTATCAGCATTGTGAAGATTGGCATGTTCATTTTGAACGCGTTGTAAGTCCAGTAGTAAAACCATGTTAGCGCGATGAAGATGAACAGGTCTGGTATGAAGGCGTAGACGCCGTTTATTATTGAGATTGGTATCATTACTAGAAAGATTAGGGTGCTGATGATTGCGAGCAGTTTTAGCTGGTCCATCGACGTGAAAAGGCCTATTATCGTATATATAATTAGCGTAACCTTTATAAAGGCTCAATAGGTCTTTAAGTATATGTTACAGTACGTATTATGGGGTATTTCTTTTGTTACCCTTTGGCTTTCGATTGTTTGGTTGAACTTTTTGTACTTTGAGAAGCCTTCTAGAAAGCTTTCTTCGTATCCTAAAGTTACTTTCGGCATTCCTGCGCATAACGAGGCAGATACTATTTTGAAAACAATCAAGTCGTTGGTTGCTGCTAAATATCCTGCTGATAAGAAGGAGATTATTGTTGTTGATGATGGTTCTACTGATGGCACTGCTGGTGTTGTTAAGAGGTACGTTAAGGAAACAGGCGTTCTGGTTAAGGTTATTTCAAAGAAGAATGGTGGTAAGGCTTCTGCTTTGAATGTTGCGTTGGATTATGCTTCTGGCGAGTTTTTTGCTGTTATGGATGCTGATAGTAGGATTTCTAAGGACAGCGTTGTTTTGACTTTGTCCAATTTCACTGATGATGCTGATGATGTTGGCGCGGTTATTAGCCGTGTTCGTGTTGATGCTCCTAAGACTTTCTTGGAGAGGATTCAGCGTTTTGAGTATATCATGTCTAGTATGATTCGTAAGATTATGTCTAATTTTGGCACCCTTTCAATTACGCCTGGTGTTCTTTCAACTTATCGCACTAGTGTTTTGAGAAAGCTTGGCGGTTTTACTCGTGATAAGAAGAATTTGACTGAGGATTTGGAGATTGCGATGCGTTTGAAATATAATGGTTATGCTATTAGGATGGAGACTGATAGTGTTACTTACACGCATGTTCCGAATACAATTGATGCGTTGTGGCGTCAGCGTGTCAGGTGGGCTCGTGGTTACATTTACAATCATTGGAATTACAGGGGCATGTTCTTTTCCAACAAGCATGGCTTGTTTGGCGTTTTCCAGCTGCCAGTGAACGTTTTAGCGGTTGTATTGTTGATTGCAAACATCGGCATTATTGCTTTTGATTTGTTTAATCGTTTTTTTGATTTTGTTTTCAGGAGTTTTACTATTCCTAATTATTTCCTTAATCATATTACTGATTTTCCGTCTGTGCAGGAGTTTATTCTTGCTAGAAACGTTCAGGTTTACTTGCCTATCTTGATTGGCTTCGTGCTTGGTGTTTATTTGATTATTTTCGCTCATCGTTTGTTTAAGGAGCAGTTTAGAAGGCAGATTTCGCCTCTTGTTATTTATGTGATTGTTATGCCTTACTTTACTACTGTTAATTGGGTTTCTTCTATTGTTCAGGAAGTTTCTCGTTCTAAGAGAAAGTGGTAAGGTATATTGCTGCCCAGAGCATTCCTTCGTCTGCGTGGTAGAATATTGACTTGTATGGTTTTTTGCTGATTGTGTAAACTTCAAAGAGAGTGCCGTGATGTTTTATTGTCTCGTCATATTGTTGTTTGTACGTCTTTAGTAATTCTGGGTTGTATTTTTTTACTGCTTGCATCCAGAGGAATCCTAGGAATGGCCAGATTGCGTCGTGCTGCCATCCTGGCACGAGTATTTCTATTGGTATCATGTGCGTGTGTGGTTTTGGGCTGTATGATAGTGGGAATGGGTTGTCCAGCCCGTGTTTTTGTATGACTGTTAGTGATTTGTTGAAATCTTTGCCCACGCCTAACCAATATGGGAGCGTGTTTGCGTCTCCGCTTGCTTCTGGGTTAGTTCTGTCGTCTCTGTAGTATCCTTTCCAGTAATCGTCTAAATGTTTTACGAGATATTTTTCTGTGTATGGGAATTTTAGTCCTAGTTCTTTCGCGTCTCTTGCTATTAGTATTGCCATGCAGTGTGTGTAGCAGCTGCTGTCGTGTCTTGCGTAGTCTCGCATTCCTGAGAAGTGTACGTGTCTTCTCACTTTGCCGTCTAAGAGTACTATGCTTGCGAATGCTTCTATTTCTGCTTGCAGGAATCTTTTGTATTTTTTCATTAGTTTTTTGTCATTCAATACCCTGACTGCGTGTATCATTAACGCTACTGAGTCCGGGCTGTATATATCTGGAAATGAGAATGGCGTTCCTTTTGTTGTTATGGTCGTTTTTATTCCTGTTTCTTGATATTTTTCTAAAGCATAATGTAATGTTTTTGTGACTTCTTTGCGATATCCTAGTTTTATCAAACTCTCCGCGCAGTATCCGAAGTCTCTTGCCCAGAATTCTTTGTAGTGGTGCGTGCTTGTTTGGAAGTATTTTCCGTTCCAGCACGCTTGTACTATTTGTTTGCAGATTTGTTGTGCTGTTCCTTTGTATTTTTTTGGCCCGTTTATTTTTTGTTTTAATGACTGCCAGAAGTATTTCACGCCTTGTGCTAGGTGTATTGGATGGTACATTTTCTCTCTTTTTTTACGCGCCGTGGAGGATTTGAACCCCCGATCTCCCGGTTAGGAACCGATTGCTCTATCCAGGCTGAGCTAACGGCGCATATGTTTAACTTTCCTTCGAAGATTATTTAAACCTTTATCTTTGTCGTCGATATATGTACGTTATTAAGCATGTTCCTGAGGACTTTTTTGTTAGTGAGGTTAGTACTGTTAGGGCTGTGTCTTCTGGTAAGTATGCGTATTTTGTTTTGCTGAAGCGTAATGTTACTACATTGGAGTCTTTGCGTCGTTTGTCTGTTGCTTTGCGTGTTTCTTTTGGTGGTTTGTCTTGTGCGGGGAATAAGGATAAGAAGGCTGTGACTGGGCAGGTTTGCAGTGTTTATGGTGGTTCTAAGGACCGGATTGAAAGTTTGAATTTGAAAGATATTAATTGCAGGTTTTTGGGTTTTGGTGATGAGCCTGTGCATCTTGGCCAGTTGGAAGGTAATGCTTTCAAGATTGTTGTGCGTAATATTGAGAGTTTGCCTGAAATTTCTACTAAATTCCGTAATTTATTCGGAGAGCAGCGTTTCAGCGTTAATAATGCTGATATTGGCAGGCATATTGTCAAGCGCGAGTTTGAAATGGCTGTTAAACTGATTTCTGGCTTGCATCCTGAGATTGTTGCAAAGATGAAACTGCATACTGATACGCGTGATTTTGTTGGCGCTTTGAGGTGTTTGCCTCGTAAACTTTTGTTGTTGTTCGTGCATGCTTATCAGAGTTTGTTGTGGAACAAGATAGCGTTGGCTTCCAGCGCTGAAATTCTTCCTATTATCGGTTTTGGCAGTGAGGTTGATGGTGTTACAAAAGGCATTCTTGCAGAAGAGAACTTGAAGCCTTCTGATTTTGTTATTCGTGAGTTGCCTGAGGCTAGTGCTGAGGGCAGTGAGAGGAAAGTGTGGGCTGAGGCTAAGGACTTGAAGGTTGGTAGTTTGGAAGATGATGAGTCTTTTTTGGGTAAGAAGAAAGTCACGTTAGAATTCTTTTTGCCTAAGGGTTGTTATGCTACTGAATTTATACGCCAGCAGTTTCAATAATCTTGCTTAGTTCTTTGAATATGTGTTCTATGCTTTTGTTCGCGTCTGCTGAGTGTACTATTCTTCTTGGCTTGTAATATTCCAATAATGGTTCTGTTTCGTCGTGGTATTGCGTCAGTCTTTTTTTGATTGCTTCTGGCTTGTCGTCTTCTCTTTGGTATACTTCTCCTCCGCACCTGTTGCAAACTCCTGGTTTTCTTGGCGGGTTTTCTGTTCCGTAGATTGCCCTGCATTGTTTGCACTGTCTTCTTGCGGATAGTCTCTTAACTGAGTCTGCGTCTGTTAGTTTTAGTTCTATGACTAGGTCTATTTGTGTTATTTCGTCTAGTGCTTCTGCTTGGAATAGTGTTCTTGGAAAGCCGTCTAGTATGATTCCTTTTGTTTCTGTTGCGAGTCTTTCTCTGACTAGTCCTATCATTTGTTCGTCTGAGAATAGTTTGCCTGTTGTGAGTTGTTGTTTGATTTTTTCGTTTTTTGCTGCTGCTTCTCTTAGCAAGTCGCCCGTTGATATGTGAACTAGGTCGTATTTTTCTTTCAGAAGTTGTGCTTGTGTTCCTTTTCCCGACCCTTGTGCTCCTAATATGACAATGTTCATCCTAAATACTCTAGTATTTCTCTTGGTTCTACGTGTTTTTGCCAGCACTCACGTAGTTTTTTGAATAGCGGGATTATTATCTTTTTGTCTTGCTGCCAGATATCGTAAAGTTTTCTGATTGTTTGAGCGTCTAGTTCGTCTTCGCCGATTAAATCGGTCTCTAATATTGACCTGTATTGTTCCATTAAGTGCCTGAACACGTCTATTATTTGTTTTTTCTCGCCGTTCGTGTAGCATTTGCACTCGTACATTGCTGTCAGGCTGTTCGGGTCTGGGTTTAGCGAGTTTTCGAGTATGTCTAGTACTGGCTCCATTCTTTCCCCAATTTTTCTTTTTACTTGTCTTAGGATGAAGTCTTCGTCTTCTATGAGTGAGATTTCGAATTCTTTGTTTATCTTGTCAAACTCTGGCAGTACCGGGTGTTCTTTTCTTGCTGTTTCGTATGCGTCTTTTATCATAGTCTTTCTGCTCTTCAGTGTCGTATATAAAATTTGCTATCTAATGGCAACTTTTTTAAAGTCACGTGAAGGAATTGCCTGTAACGCCTCCGTAGCTTAGTAGCCATAGCGGCGGTTTTGTAAACCGCAGGTCGAGGGTGCAATTCCCTCCGGAGGCTTTTCTTAGATCAAAGTAAAATATTATTGTATGAGAAGCTGATTCACCAATGTATGCGTGTGCATATGTCGTTGACTTCAAGAAGGCCTTCGCAGCATTGTCCGCCGTACATTTCTGGTCGTAAGTTCATGTCTGC
>CAZDUA010000004.1:0-73107 GCA_964508495.1 uncultured Methanosarcinales archaeon
AATCTTAGATTGGCTTTTTCAAACGAATAAAACATTCTCGGTCAAAGCTTTTCAAACGGTAGTAGTTTCTCTACCTTCTAAAGCTTAAATAATCGAATTTTCCATCAGAAATTAATATAAAGCTATTCAGCCGGTAAGGTATCATGGGGGGCGTATTTAAAGAATTCAGTCAAGCATTCTGGAAGAAGCTGATAGGACAGCAAGAACCATCCTCATCTAGAAAGATTGCAACAATAATTATTATCATATTAGGCTTCCTCTTAACACTTATTACTGGCATAGTGCTCGGAGTAATCAATGACGATTTAAGGTCCTATTATGTTCATTGGATATATAGAAACGAACAAATATCAATCAACGTAATGAGCATTTCCCGAGAGTATGGCCCAACTCATTTAGTTCTAAATGACAACACACCCACGCCAGTGAGCTATGAAGGATTTCTCATTCCTGATAAAGAATGCATCCAGGCATATTTAGTAAATGTGCGACCAACACGAATAACCGATGACGATAAAGTAGTTCCCGTTGGTGATTTTTGCATATTTACATTTCCAATAAATTTTGTTAACAGGGATAATTCTGCTAAAAGGCTAACTCCTCTTTCTTTTACTCCACAGGTGCCATGTATCGACTGCATAGAGAATGAGGTTGCAATACAACACTATGGAACAAAATCTATAAACAACTTCTTCACAAGAATATGCATTGCTGGAGGCACTGTCAAAATTGTTGAAGGCGATAATTTCAGAAAGTCTAGCGACAATTGCGTTGAAATAAATTTACCAACGCTCAATCCCGGACAACTCATAAAAGGAAAATTCACAATAATAGACTATTCTGGTAAATCTGCCGGAATGAGTTTTGAAGGGTACAGTGATGAACAAGGGCAAATTACTCAAGACAAATTTATTCATGTAGGTGCAATATTATTAGCTAACTGTGATGGCACAAATGTTACAAATAAAGAACGTTTAATCTGTGCTAAAAGTTGAATGACGTGAATAAAAGGCAAAGAATTTTTCATGGATTTCGAAATGCATTTTCGTTACGGAGATCAATAGTGCCAACACAAGGATCTATCACTTGCCGAAAATCAGTGTCTTTGCTAATTGTTCGCATCATTGCAAAACCAAAAATTGTTGCTTCAGGAAATGCCTCTTTTAGTACATTGGCGCATCCCAGAAGAGTTGCTCCTCTCGTCACGATGTCATCAATTAGTACAATCTTCTGTGGTCTATGTATTCCTCGTTTTACTTTTATGCTGTTATAGTGATCTATTGGTTTTGGGCGTTCCGAGGAAAGTGAGGTTGCCGCTTTAGGGACGGCTTTTGTTCTTTCCAAGCAATTCATAATTGTTCCGAGACCTTTACGTTCCAACGCTTCTGCAATTTTCAGAGGAACCCAGAGAGTCCCGGGTTGCATCAAGGAACTCTTCGGAACTGGAACAAGATAAGTGTCACTTCCGAAGAAATCCTTGAACGGCAAATGATGAAGCTCACTGAAAATTATTCCGACCAAATATTCTGAATAGGGCCCTTTCGATTGTGTCACCCAATCGTACTTGATTGATCGCATTATTTGTATTGATTTTTGCGCCTCTTTGGACACTCCTCGAGGTGTATAGGTTAGGTATGAGCTAAAGGTCAAACTAGAAAGTAACATCGCCAAGGACCCCATTTATCGTCAAGGGAATAACCTCGAGCAGTTGGTCAAGGTGTTTCATCGAGAGAGAATGGGCTCCGTAGTCAATCATCTTTTGCGGCCAATCTACCTTTGGATTTTGAAGGAGCGTGTCCAAAATGAACAGAGGCCTCCCTAATCGAAGGGCTTCCCATCCTTGGTGAATTGTTCCACTTTTCTCGCCTGCTTCAACGATAATTGTGCCATTAGAGAGAAGTGCCATTGTTCTATTTCGTATGGGAAAGTTTCTCGTTTGCGTAGGGTATCCTACGGGAAACTGCGAAATAAGGAGGTGATCTCTCGCAATTCTTTGTTGCAATTCTGCGTTTTCAGGTGGATAACATTTGTCAATGGATGTGCCGAGGACTGCAATTGTTGCCCCGCCGTTCTTAATGGCAGTTTCGTGTGCAACGGAATCTATTCCGCGAGCAAGTCCGCTCACAATAACAACATTATGCTGAACTAAGAATTTAGCAATTTTGATGGTATTTTCAATGCCTTGGTCAGATGGTTTTCTTGTCCCGACAATGGCAAGACGAGGGCAATGAAACAGTTCACGATTTCCTTTGTAAAAAATTGTAGATGGAGAATATTTTTTCTCAACATCATTCAATGGTCCCGTAAAATCTTCTATGGGACTACCTTTGATATGCGCAAACATCAAGCCCTCCTTTTAATGTTGATAAGTAGTACTGGAATATAAACGTAATTGTTTTCGACCTTTATAAAAACCGCGTTTGAAAGTGGCCAGCGATCATCACGGAACTTTCACCCTTTGGACTATTTAAAGCTCGCTCTTTCCAATAGTTATTTAATGCTTGATTCGTTGCTTGGAATTTTATGAGCAAAAGAAATAAATACAAGCGGCACTTTAAAGCAAGTAGATTCTTGCACCTCAAGCAAGCATTTACCAGCTTACGAAGAGGGTGCCGCTTCCCGTGTGAGGCTTACTTCTACAAACCTTTAAAAACCTAGTTCTAAGAGAATTATAACATGCCAAGAATAGCAATAGTCAGAAAGGACAGGTGCAACCCGCAAGGGTGCGGAGGATATCTTTGCGCTAGAGTCTGCCCTGTCAACATGGAAGGAAAAGACTGCATAAAACCAGCAGAAACAGGAGACAAAAAGCCCATAATAGATGAAAAACTATGCACGGGATGCGGAATATGCCCGAACAGGTGCCCATTCGGCGCAATAGACATTATTAATCTGCCAGAACAGCTGGAACATCCAATTCACAGGTACGGCAGAAACGGGTTTCACCTTTACTCCCTGCCAACACCAATATTCGGACAAGTCATAGGAATAGTGGGCAGAAATGGAATAGGAAAATCAACAGCAATCAAAATACTAGCAGGAGTACTAAAACCAAACCTCGGCGCGGACAAAGATGCAGAATGGAACGATTTAGTCAAATTCTTCAAAGGAAAAGAATCACAAACGTACTTCGAAGCAGTAAAAGAAGGCAAAATAAAAGTAGCGTACAAGCCACAGCACGTTGAATTGATTGCGCAAACGCAGAAAGGAAAAGTGGGAGACTTATTGAAGAAAGTAGACGAAAGAAAAAAGTTTGATGAAATAGTAGACGCATTGCAATTAAGAGACGTCCTTGATAGAGAAGTAAGCCAAGTATCAGGCGGAGAACTACAAAGAATAGCAATAGCGGCAACAGTACTAAGACAAGCAAACCTGTACATATTTGATGAACCAAGCTCATATCTTGACATCAAACAAAGAGTCAAGGTCAGCCAGTTCATCAAAAGTTTAGCGAACAAAGATACTGCAGTGCTTGTTGTAGAACATGATTTGATAATCCTCGATTACATGACAGATTTATTGCACATAATGTACGGAAAAGAAGGAGCGTATGGAATAGTTAGTTTGCTAAAACCAACAAGAACAGGAATGAACATCTACCTCGAAGGATACATCAAAGATGAAAACATGAGGTTCAGAGACCATGAAATAAAATTCTTATCAAGACCACCACCAAAACCGATCAGCAAAGTAATACTTACCGCATGGGGAGCGGTTGAAAAGAAATTGGGAGACTTCACACTCAAAGCAATGGAAGGAAACATAGGAAGAAACCAGATTATCGGCATATTAGGAGAAAACGGAATAGGAAAAACAACATTCATCAAAATACTCGCAGGACAAATAAAACCAGACGCAGGAGAAATAGACACCAAAGTAACAGTCTCATACAAACCACAATACTTAGAGGGAAACAGCGACGAACTAGTAATAACTGTTTTGAAAGACGCGACTTCTAAATATAACAACCAACTAATAAAACCATTAGAGATACACAATTTATTGATGAAGCCATTGAATACCCTATCAGGCGGAGAATTACAAAGAGTAGCAATAGCGCACTGCCTGTCACAACCAGCAGACATGTATCTGTTGGATGAACCGAGCGCTTACTTGGACATTGAACAAAGACTTGCATTCAGCAAAGTTATCAGAGACGTGGCAGAACAACGAGGCGTAAGCGTGCTAATAGTAGACCATGACTTGCTGTTCATTGATTATTTAGCAGACAAGCTCATTGTGTTCGACGGAAAACCAGCAAAACACGGAATGGTAGAAGGACCATACTCAATGGAGGCAGGAATGAACAAGTTCCTGACAGATTTGAGAATAACAATGAGAAGAGACAAAGAGAGTAACAGGCCAAGAATAAACAAACCTGAGGGCAGGTTGGATAGAGAACAGAGAGAAGCCGGCAAATTGTATTACAGCTAAGCCGAAGCAAAGGTTTTTATAAAAACTTAGTGGAGAAACCAGTATGAGTGAAAAAGAGGCATTTGAGCTCTGGAAAGAACTAAGCCCAGGAAGCGCATTCGGAGCAGGACTAAAAAAGTACGCAGGACACATATGGATACCAACCCATTCTAATATCAAAAATGCGCTAATGCGAATAAACAAACTAGAGAAAAAATCAGATATTGTTGTGAAAAAATTCTTGGCGACAATGAGAAGATCGCTGATAATAGAAGAACCACACGACCCCCCAGGCGAGATATTGAATACATTCTACACACACCTGGTCATTGAAGGCGTCAACGAAAAACACATGCTGTCATTAGCAGAACAATCGCTCAACTTCCTAGGCGTACAAGAAGACCTATGGGACAAAAAATGGCCGGTAGAATTCCAAATATTCAGCTCACAAGCATGCGACGGGGCAAAAGCAGTAATAGAAACAATCAAGAAAAAATGCAAAAGAAAAGAAGTCAAACAAGCACTAACAGCAGTACAAAAAAGATTAGACATCTGGAAGAAAAACACTGCATTTGTACATCTAAAAAGAAATGATTTCACAGAAATTTATCCGATTCTTAAAAAAAGGTCAAAAGGACTGGGCAGGAAGAACACTTACAGAGCTACAATCAAAGACTTGTACGATTACATAGAAACACCAGAAGAAATGGAAAAACTAGCATTATCATGGATTGACGAAGAACTGCCAACTTTCAAAAAAGTCCTCCAAAAAATAGCAAAAAGGTACAAGTGCAAGCCAACAGTAGAAGACATAGAAAAAGCAATAGAGAAAAATCAGTATGTTGCGCCAAAAACACTGGTAAAAACAATAACAAGCCTGCGAAAAGCACTACAAAAACTAGCAGACGCTGAATGGGTGACAATAACGCCAAAATACGATGTGAGAGTCATTGAAACGCCAGATTATCTAGTGCCATTCCTGCCGACAGCAGCAATGCAAACATTCAACACACTAACAAAACCATTCTGCCTGTACTTTGCAACGACAGACATCAAAGCAAGCCCAAGCACAGCGCTGCCTGATGTTGCGCAGACAACAATACATGAAGAATACGGGCATTGCGTCAACTTCTTGAACAGCTACACAACAGGAAAACCAAGAATAATAGAAATAATAGGAAGCAGTCTTGACACTCCAATAACAGAAGGAATATCATTCTACAGAGAACTAGAGTCGCTCAAAACATTTAGAAGAATACTCACAAAAGGAGCGCACAACAAAATAGAAAAAGACGTCATCAAAGAAATAGAAAAACACTGCACGCTAGAAGAGTTCTATGACGGTCTAGAGTTTATCGTCATGCAATGGAGAATGGTCAGATTTTTACGAGCACTAAGCGATGTAAGAATAAATCTTGAGAAGCAAACATTCCCGCAGTTCATCGAGTGGGCGCACAAGAAGACAGGGTTGACAAGAAAGCTGATTTACGACCAAACAATACACTTCCAAGAAAACCCAGGATACGCGCCATGCTACAGCATGTTCGGACAAAAACTAAGACAAATGCAAACACAAGCGGTAAAGAAAGGATTCACGCAAAAAGAATTCAACACGTTTGTCGCAAGCGCAGGATTCCCAGCAAGAAGCATATTCGAAGAAAGAATAAAGAAAAAATTCAAGCTTTAATTCTACGGGCAAAAGACAAAAATCCAGAATGACCAATACCAGTGCTCTTTGGTCTTACTCTTCTGCCCTCAACTTCCCACAAACGCTCAATCAATTCTACAGACTTCAGATAAAGAAGCTTATCGTGCTTGTGAACTTCAGCAACAAAATCCTGAACTTGAGGAACACTAGGAGAATAGCTCACGAGAAAACCGCCAACTTTCAAAGCTTTAACAGCATGAGGCACGACCTTCCAAGGCTCAGGAAGATCCAACGTAATAAGGTCAACATCAGACTCGTCAATGCCATCATAAAGACTCTTTTTCTTAACTGTGATGTTCGTCAGACCAATCATCTTGATATTAGACTCAGCAGTCTTAATGCAGTCATCACGAATCTCATAACTGATAACGTGCTTGACAACGTGAGCAAGAGCAGATGAAAGAGCACCACTGCCAAGACCGCCATCAACAACAATTGACTCCTTGTTAATGCCAGTTTCACCAATTATAAAACCGATGTCCTTAAGCGGAATAGTCTGAGGAAGCTTACGGAAACGCTTGTAAATGTCAATATGCGAAGCGTCCAAAAGAACGAACTCCTTGCCATTATCAGCCTTAATGACAGAGCCAGAAGGTTTGGAAAGCTCTGCTTTAGAGATAGTCCCATAAAGAGTATGAACGTCTTTAGAGAGGTCGGTAACAAAATACTGCTTGCCCTTGGCAACAATGAATTCGCGACCATCAACAACTTCACGCTTTTCCTTATGAATTAAGACCTTCATACATGAGAAATCGACGATGGGGGTTTAAAAAGGTGATGGAAAAAAATGAATAAAAAAAATAAAATTACTTCTTAGTCTTGCACTGCTTGCAACCACTAAAGGCCAAGCTAAGCAGTCCAGCCAAGTAAGCAAAGTTCACAGCAGTATTACCGCCGCCAGTGTTCATAACGAGCATCTCACGAAGCATGCCAACCATGCTGGTAGCCTCGCCAAGCTTCCAAGTCTTAACAAGCGCTACAATGATGAACAACGACAAGAAAATTGCCGCGCAACCCGTGTGCCAGTTAAACAACAACATCAAACCACCAATAAGCTCGATTGCAATAGCAAGATACAATGCAGGAGCGCCCAAAGAAGCGCCAAACAACTGCTCAAACATTCCCTTGGCCATCTGCATTCCAAGAATCTTGTCCAACGCTGCAACAATAAACGCAAGGCCAAAAAATACCCTCAAAATTGCCGGAGCCCATTCAGGGCGTTTATTCAAAAAATCCATACCTGCCATATACAAAACCTCCATCAGTTTTCAAATAGAAAACAAGATGTACGTTAAAAAGGTTTTCCCAAATTAAACCCAAAACACTAATATTCTTTCTCAGATAGTTTTAAATATAGAATTTGACTAAAAAGCTCCATGAGATATAATTTCATTATTACGCTCTTTGTATTGACACTATTTGTTTTATCCGCTTGCCAACCTGTTGCACAAGCACCAACAAGCAAGACCTTCTGCAATCCACCGTATTACGAATGGCAACGGGGACAATGTTGCCTGGATAAAAATTCGAATAACGTATGTGATCAAGATGAGTTGACAAAGGAAACACCACCCCCAACTATTGTTGAAATTGAAGAAATCAATCGTACAGAAGAAGTTTCTCCTCCTCAACTTACCACTCCATCTCAAAAAACGCTCATGCAACAGTTGATAGATCGAGCGCCAACCGCTTATTACTTTTGGAATTTTGATGATGATGCTGGCGCACTAGTAGTCGGAGATAGAAGAAGCGACGGATATGTTGAGTATTATCTTGCTGAATTTCTCGTTCCTATGAGTTGGGATGTCAATACAAGACAGGTTCTTTTCACTGCTCCAAAGCAAATTGATGAGTGGTGGTACAACATGAAGCAAGGCTTATCACCACCGAAAACGCAAGCAGGCCAGGTGAAATATTTCCCCACTTATTTTGAGTTGAATTTGACGGGCAACCCTGACCTGGATTTGGCAATCATCCCAGAACAATTCAAAAAATATTATTGGGCTGCTGGAATGGAGAAGAAAGTGCAATCTGAGAAATACAGGGGTGCTCGTCTTCCTCTTGTGTTCTTTAGTGCATTCTATACTAAAGGACCGATTGATATGATGAAAGAATACGCCCTTGAAGAACCAATCAAAATAGAGGAAAAACCAAAAATCATTTCAGTTGCGAGTAGACAAATAACTGCGAATTTATCAATTTACTATAAGAAAAAAGAAGACCCGTCAAAAATACTCGTATTCAGTTATGATCCCGTACGTAAAGTCATGATAAGGATAGAGGAACAAAATGACAAGGGTCAAATGATAAAACGCACTGACTTTGACTTTGATACGACAGTAACCTATCAAGGTAAGAAAAATACGCCAATTCTTGAAAAGTTTGTACGACCATTCCCCGATTACATCATCATAACACCTGAATATTACGATGAATATAAAGAAGCAGTTGAAAGCGACAGCAGAATTGAGTATTTGAAAGATAGAGGAGGATAATTCGGACTGGATTAAGAAGGTGTAAAAATAAGAATAGTGTTAAAAAGGATTTTCTCAAATTATGCCAGAATTTAAAAAAAAAGGCGAGGAAGGGACTCGAACCCTTGAATCGCAGGGTTGCAGCCTGCTGCCTTAGCCGCTTGGCTACCTCGCCATATAGAAAGAGAGCCAAATACGAGATTTAAATAACTTTTGCCCGACCATACAGGTGTTTTTCTATGAAGGCAATAGTAAAGAACTTCGCTCTCCTGCCAAAAGGAATACCGCACTGCCTAGCCCACAAGTCAACATCAACCCAGTCTTTAATCTTTATCTGGACAGATTGATGAATCATACCATAAATAGCAGTATGACGAGTGCGAACGTCATCATCAGAAAACAAGCCGCTCTTAACAAGCATGATGCGGAAAAGCAGGTTCTGCTGATGACAGGGCAAATAACCCTTACGAGACCAGAGAAGATTGACATCACGAGTGAAAAGAAGATCAAAACGGAAAAATGTCATGACATGACTGCCCTCGTACTTGGTGGAGATTAAGTCGTACGCGGCTTTAGCAAAAGACAAAGGCGTTTTGTTCTTACGCTTTAACTTTGCAATTGTATTCAATAGGCTCTTAGGAATCTTTTTTGGAAGTGGTTCTTTCCTAAAACCAAGATGAGGAACAAATAAACGCGAAAAAATAAAGACAATCACCAAGTACAATATGAAAACCTCAATAAGCCGGATGTAAAGCATAATACGAAGATTACCATAATCTTTTTAAAAACATTGCCTAGAACACTACGCATGGCACTCGACTTTCACAAACTTGCGCGCAAATGGCAGAGAAGATGGAAAACGCAGAAAGTCTTCGAAGCAGACGCAGACAATGGCAAGCCGAAATTCTTCTTGACAACACCATACCCTTACGTTAACGGATTATTACATCTAGGGCACACTTACACGTACGCAAGAGTGGAAATATTCTCAAGATACAAAAAAATGCGAGGGTACAACGTACTATTCCCATTCGCATTCCACGCAACAGGAAGCCCAATAGAGACAGCAGCCAAGAGAGTAGCGGAAAACGAAGAGAAACAGATAAGCACTTTGAAATTAATGGGCTTTACAGACGAACAAATACCCGCATTCAAAGAACCGATACACTGGATAAAAACGTTCTCAAAAGAAGCAGAAAAAGACCTGATAAAATACGGAACAAGCATCGACTGGAGAAGAAGCTTCATAACAACAGACTTGAATCCGCGATACGACAAATTCATCAAATGGCAATTTAACACTTTAAGAAAAAAGGGGTTGGTTGCACAAGGCTCGCACCCAGTGGTCTGGTGTCCAAAAGAAGACACCCCCGTAGGAGACCATGCACGCTCAGAAGGAGAAGGAGAAGTACCCCAAGAAATGATAGTCCTGAAATTCAGGGCAGACGGGCACGTACTGCCGTGCGCGACTTTCAGGCCGGAAACAATATTTGGCGTAACAAACATCTGGGTAAATCCTGATTTAACATACATAGAAGCAGATGTTGACGGCGAACACTGGATGATAACAGAAGAATGCGCCAAAAAACTAAGAGACCAAAAGCATAATGTTACTGAAATCAGACACATATCCGGCAAAGAAATAGTGGGAGCGCACGTAACTAACCCAGTAACCGGCACAAAAATACCAGTATTACCAGCAAACTTTGTAACAGCAAACACTGGAACAGGAATAGTAATGAGCGTGCCAAGCCACGCACCATACGACTGGATGGCACTAAAAGAACTGCAAGACAAAGGACAAGCAAAAGATGTCAAACCAATATCATTAATCTCTGTAGAAGGATACGGAGAACACCCCGCAATTGAAGCCTGCACAAAAATGGGCATTAAGGATACTAAAGACGCCAGACTAGAAGAAGCAACAGGAAACGTATACAAAAAAGAATTCCACACCGGAAAATTAAAGCAAAATACAGGAAAATATGCAGGCAAAACAATACAACAAGCAAAACCAGAGATCGTAGCAGACTTTACTTCTGAGAAGAAAGCGATCATATTGCAAGAGCTCATCAATCCAGTCATTTGCAGATGCTTAGCAAGATGCCACGTCAAAATAGTCGAGAATCAATGGTTCCTCAAATATGGAGACTCGGCGTGGAAACAACAAGCAATGAAATGCCTCCAAACAATGAAATTGTACCCAGAAAAAGTCAGATCACAATTTGAATATGTCATCGATTGGCTTAGAGACTGGGCGTGCACGCGCGAGTTCGGAATGGGAACCAGCCTGCCATGGGACAAAAAATGGAAAATAGAGAGCTTGAGCGACAGCACAATATACAATGCGTTCTACACGATAGTGCACCATTTGAAAAAAGTGCCATTAGGCAAAATAAAAGACAAATTGTTCGACTATGTGTTCTTAGGAGTAGGAAATCCTGATGACCTAGGAGTTGACAAGAAAATACTTGAAGACATGAGAAAAGAATTCACGTACTGGTACCCAGTAGACTTCAGAAGTTCAGGAAAAGACCTAGTCCAAAACCATTTAGCGTTCTATATTTTCAATCACACCGCGTGCTTCCCAGAACAATACTGGCCAAAAGGAATAGGCGTAAATGGATTCATCAGCGTACAGAAACAGAAGATGAGCAAAAGTAAAGGAAACTTCAAGACTCTAAGGGATGTAATAACCACTTACGGTCCAGACATAACGCGAATCACAATACTCTCAACCGGCGAAGAAATGAATGACGTAGACTGGGACCAAGAACTAGCAGAATCAATGAAAGCAAAACTTGAACAATGGTACGAGTTCGCAATGAAAAATTACGCAAAGAACGGCGCTGGACAAGAAAAGAAAGAAATCGACAAATGGATGGAACACCAATTACACTCAGCAATCAAAGAAGCAACAAACGCGATGGACGAAACACTCTACAGAACAACAATCGCACGAGCCTTCTTTGACTTACAAAGACACTTGAAATGGTATTCAAGAAGAACAGCAGGAAAAATGAACCAACAATTATTGAACGACATAATAGAAGCACAAACATTGATTCTACAACCATTCACGCCACACCTTTGCGAAGAAATATGGTACAAGCTGGGCAAACAAGGATTAATTGTGAATGAAAAATGGCCGCAGTTTGATACGAACAAAATAAACCCGGAAATAGAAAAAGCAGAAGCGCTAATGTCACAAGTAATCGAAGATGTCGGGCAGGTCTTGAAATTGGCGAAAATAGACAGGCCAAAAATTATAACACTCTTTGTAGCGAATGACTGGAAAGCACGGCTATTCAAGAGACTTAAAGAAATAATTATGAATACGAGAGACATAGGACAAATAATGAAGACTGTAATGGCAGAATTCAAAGAAAATGCGCAAGAAGCAGCACCACTAGTGCAAAAAGTGGCAAAAGACCCATCAAAACTGCCAATGCAGATTACTCATCAGGAAGCAGAATACCAGAATTTACTCGATGCAGTCGCGTTCTTCAAACAAGAATTCAATTGCAACATAGAAATCATCAAAGAACAAGAAAGCCCAGAACCAAAAGCAAAACAAGCACTGCCCGGCAAACCAGCAATACTCGTTAAATAATTTATTCTATTAAAAAAAAGCGGGCGGACGCATCCGGAAATGAACCCACAAGTACACAAGAGTTTCGCCTCATGCCTTTCTCGGTTCCGCAACCCGACAAGCATTGAGAACTACAGTTAGCGTTGCTCCCTTCCAGGCCTGGCGCGGTTCCTGCAGCAACAATCCTGCCGGACAGAACGTCAGCGTCCAGCACAAGACTCCTGCGCAGATCGTGGGCTGCTCTCCAGACTTCAGCACCGTTTGAAGCCCGTTAACGGTAACAGGAGAGGGCTAATCTCCCTGCCTAGTCCGCCCATATAGAATTTACTATAGGTGTTTAAAAAGGTTTCTCCCGACGGCTGTGGTGACAAACCATTTAATAGACAGCATGATTACTACAAGACATGGCGCCAAAAATACAATTCTTAGGCGACACTGTATTAATCAAGACAGATGGCAATAGCAAGACTCACAACAAAAAAGCAGGCATAATACACCAACTACAAGACTGCACAATAGCACACATAACAGGACAAATAGAAATAAAAGAAATCAAAGAATATACGGCAGATGTCCTGATACTGCCACCAGGGCAGGCAGAAAAGATACTCACAAAAATAAAACCAAAACTAGCAATACTGACCAGTTCTACATTAGAAAGAGCAAGAGAATTGCACAAAAAAACAGGAATACAAGTAATAACCGCAAAAGACAATCTGGTAGTAGACTTGTACACTTATTCTGCACTTTCAGAACAAAAAAACCTTTCTAAATTCACAGAAGAAAAGTAGCAATATAGCCAACAGCGCAGCCAAGAGTCAAAAACGGCATTGCAGGATAAAACTTATCCTTCTGACTTAGAAGCAGTAAGACTACTAGTGCGGCAGTAGCTCCTAACGCAACGACAAAAGCATGGAGGAAGCCAGAAACGACAAGAACCGTGCCAGCAAATATCAACGGGAAACCAATATCGCCACCGCCAAGAATAGCAGTACGCACTTTCTTCTTAGGACCACGACCAGTGGGAGCAGAATAAGGAAGCATCAGGCCAGCAAAAATGTTGCTCTCAGTCTGGAATTTAGCCATGGTAATCATATGCTTGCTACGCCAAACAGCATACATGTCATATACGGACAAGGCGAGAAGCAAAATAAAAGCATAAAACACGTTCAGAATAGGAACAAAAATAACAGCAAGACCGCCGTATAGGAAAAGTTCTGAAGCATTATGAAGATAGACATTAGGCCTGAACACTTTGAACCAGCCAGCGACTAAAGCGAGAATTAACGCGTATGATTCAGGAATAAAAGCTGCTACCGCTATCTGCAAGCAAAGAACTACGGCAAAATAAAACCACAACTTCCACAAAAGCATTTTACCTAGCTTGATTATTAATAGAATCAAGAGAGTGCCGATAAGAACTGCAATAATAATGTACCAAATACTAAACTGAGGCTCAACATCAGGACGCTCAACCTTCATGCCTCCAATACTCGGCAAGTCCTTCCAAACAAGCTCGCCCGCCTCAGCGGAAGCAGCAGCGTCAATATAAGACTGAGTAACCTTCAAACCAATAACTTGCGCTGCAAGAAACAACACGACCAAAAAGAACGTCACAAACCAAGTATGCTTCATGCACGACCAAAACCTGAAGGTTTTTATAAATCTAACCATTTGGCACAAAAATGAAATGGGTACACAAGGTAACAATCACTGTTTTTGACAAACCAGGAGAAAAAAAAGCAGAAACCATAGAAGGGCTGAAAGCACTAGTGCCGTTTAACCTTGAAGAAGCTAAAATAAACGTAGAAGACCGGCACGCAGAAGGTTTCAATCAAAGAAAGATAAACATACTAATGATAACGCTGACAAAAGACGCACACACAAATGACTTCTTACAGTTTTTACTGGATACATTAAATGAAGAGCAAAAAGGACAATTGGTGTCACAAGCAGAAAGCAGGCTGGATGAAGAACTAGACTACTTCATAAGAATAGAAAAAGACAAATGGGTGCAAGAAAGACAGATATGGCTCACAGACAGCGGAAACTGCTACCACATAAAACTATCACTAGCAGCATTCCCAAAAAAGAGAGAAACAGCACTAAAACTCGTGAAAAAAATGTTTTCCCAGAAAAATATATAAACTAAGAAAAAGAGCCAGTATAATATGGCAAAAGTAGCGCCGCTAAAAACAAGCTTTCTTGTAACCAGCATGATAGGATTCCTAGTAAGCGTCCTATACATACCAAAAATGTCAACAACATGGGCATTCACCTTTGGACTCGTATTCACACTAATGTTCGTGGCTAGCATGATAGCAATGGTACGCGGAACACCAGACGAACAACTACTACCGCGACCAAAAGAATCAGGGGGACACATATGAGAAAAATATGGATATTAGGACTAGCATTAATGATGATACTGGCAGCGTGCGCGCCAGCAACACAAATGGAAGAAAAAGCGCCAGTTATGGAAGAGAAAGCTCCAGTTGTTGAAGTAAAAGCACCGGCAGAAGCGCCTACTGTAGGAGTAAAACCGCCAGTAAGACCATTACCATCAGAAAGACAAGACACTGCGCCAGAACCAGTTACAACAGCGCCAAAAACAGAAATGAACCCGCAGTTAAGAGACTTGTTGAAGAGAGCAGATGAAAAAATATCCAGCCTGCAATACTTATACGGCGGAACAGAAACAAAGAACCTATTCCTAGACACATACTTTGTCAAAGGAACCCAGATGAAAATAAAGACGTACGAAGAAGACTACTACGTCAGAGACGGATATTACGACACAATATACGTAGACTTGGGAATAGGATGCTGCGAAGAAAACTCAAGATGCAAAAGCCACAATGTGGACAACATGGGCAAGAAATTTGACGTCGACGTTGCAAGCATGAACATACCAAAGACTCCATACCAATGGGCCAAAGAAATACCAGGGGACGCCCAACTAGTCGGACCACAAACCGTAAATGACAGAAGCGTAACGTACATAAAGTTCGCAAAAGACAACAAACAATACGAAATGTGGGTAGACGACACGTACGGAGTGCCGCACAAGATCGTAGCAACCGATTCAGCCGAAAATGCAGTCAAATACCAATTTAACGACATGCAGTTCAACGGACTGAAAGACGCAGACTTCAACGCGCCCTGCGATTAAATTTTTTATTTTTTTAATCTTTTTTTAGAACTTGAAAGCTTCCTTCTTCTCCTTGAAAACACCAGGAGCGCCACCACCATGCCAGCTATACCTTGGACGAATTCTCATAGGATACATACGCTCATTAACATCATCAACCGCAATACACGCGCCAGCAACACGAGGAAGATTAGAAAGCTCCTTGTCTAGCCCAACACGCAGGTAACTTTGAAGCAACGCGCCAAGAGCATCAGTATCGATTTTTGCTGTCAACCTATGAGAAAGAATAATGTCAGACTGAGTCATAGCATCAGTATGAATCTTACCTGGCTGTTGAGTTGCCAAAACCATAGCAATACCGGGCTGACGACCCTCTCTCAAAAGAGTGATTAATGCATCAGAACTTGCAGTTTTTCCTACATTAGGCAAAAATTCATGAGCCTCATCAATCATAATCCAACAAATAGGCATTTCCTCACCTTTATGCTCCTCTTCCTCCTCAAGAATGTAGTGAACGGCCTGATGAACAGCAGCATACTCCTCATTCTTACGCGCTTTCATACGCTCAATGAACAACTTCATACAAACAATACCCATAACAAGATGCTTAATACGCCAGCCATTAGGCATAACAGCATACGCGCTAAGATCTAAGATTGTTATTTGACCAGCTTGGGCAAGTTCTTTCACAGGAGTAGCATTAGGAGAAAACAACCCCCACTCCTCCACGGATAAGAAACGATTCTTAGCAGCCTGCTTAGTACGAAGCTCTTCATCCTTGTCATCATCAATAGCATGAAGAATATCAGGAATGTCATACTGCTGGCCAGTCTTTCTCAACTGAATAATGATGCGCTCGATAAAAACAGCAACGGGATCAGTGCTCTGAATCTCAAAAGTCAAATTCCAGTCTTCAGGGGACAGCTCAGCAGGATTAAGCGCAAAAGGAACATCAGTAGGAATACCCTGCTCCTTCCACTTCTTGAAAAAGCCGAACGGAGTATACACCTTTACATTGATACCCTTGCCCTCGAAACCCCACTCTTTCAACAAAGACTCGTCCTTATGATTAGGAAACTTCATCGTCCAATAAATACCCATAGTATCAAGAATGATAACAGAAAGACGATCACGCATTTCATCAGGCAACTGAGCAATACCCTCGGCAATAACACCCATACAATAGGACTTACCACTGCCACGCTTGCCACAAACGAAGACGACATGAGCTTTATTCAAGTCAAGATAGACCGGCTGGGAAAGAGCCGTAACAGCGCCCATCTTAACATAATGCTTGCCAATAAGAACGGCACCAGACGTGCCAAATTTCTCCTGGTCTTTCTGCTCACGTCCAAGAATAATCTCATACACCATCTTTTACGAAGTAAACTAAAAAAGAAGTATAAAAAAGTATGGAAAAGAAAAAAATTAAAGCATTGCTGCAGTGACAATGTTCAACCTGCAATCAGCAGGGTCAACCTTAGAGTCCATGGCAACAATGTGCTTAATAGCGCTCTTCTCGGCAACTTCTACCAACTGCTGGTCAACAACACCGTCAAAAACAACAGCATAAACGCCATTGCTCAAAGACTTCAAAGTGCTTGTCAACTCTGCAAAAGGAACTTTGCCAAGAACGTTCATCTTCTCATCAAGAACACAAGCTCCACGCGTTCCAATGAGCCCTTCAAGCATCTCGCCAAGCTTCTTGCGCTCTTCATCACGCAAAACTGGCTTAACTACCTTAGCGACAGGCATAATAGGGCGCACAAGAGGCGCCGCTGAAATAGGTCTTGTTGGAGGCAATGGCCTCGTCATCATCGGCTTCCTAATAGACTGCGAGGTGTCAACGCTTGCGAGCTCCAACTTAGCCTGCTCAGCAGTAATCCTGCTACGCAAAGCCTTATGGATTTCCTTCTTAGCAAGCTCTTCAACTTCCTTGCCATCAGGAGCGCGGGTTACAAAGTCAATCTCAGCAGTGTTCAACAAGTCACGAATAATCAAATTGCCACCACGGTCACCGTCAACAAACGCGACAATGTCCTTGCGATGACTGAGCTCGATAACTGTAGGCGGAATGGAAGTACCATTCATAGCAATAACGTTCTTGAAACCATGCTTCAACAAGTTAAGAACGTCAGCACGGCCCTCAACAAGAATAAGTTCATCAGAGCTTTCAACATCAGGACCCGCAGGAAGACGATCTTTACCATACTCGCAAATCTCCATAACTCTGACAGAATGCGCGACTTCTTCTGCAATCTCAGCACTATCCGGCATAACCTGGTCCATAAGCTGTCTAAGCAATTGTTTTGCTCTTTCAATAACAAAACTACGCTTGCTAATTCTGACGTCTTCGATATTTTGAACCTTTACTTTAGCATTACAAGGACCAATCCTTTGAATGATTTCCAAAGCAGCCGCGACAATAGCAGTCTCTGCCTTATCCAAAGAACTCGGAATTATGATGCTACCAATGCTCTTGCCACCCTTAATCTCAATGTTAACTTCAATACGACCAATTCTACCAGAACGTTGCAGTTCTCTAAGCTCCAAATCTTCGCCTAGAAGACCCTCTGTCTGGCCAAAAATAGCGCCAATAACGTCAGGCCTGTCAACAACTCCTTCAATCTCAATCGTTGAATTAACTATATATTTTGATGATACTGGACTGATTTTTCCCATGTTTATTCCCCCTGATACGGCTAAAACAGAACAAGCTTGGCCAAAACAGACTAAATCAACCTCATTTATGCTGATTCAGGGTGTGATTGACTCATTTTTCGTTGAACTTGATGATTTGATGATTGTTATACTTGCTTGTTCTATTCCAGCTCGAATTTTCAATTTGAGCTTAAAAAAGGTCTTGTAGCCCTTAACACTAACCCCCAAGAGTCATTGCTTGGCAAAGCCGACAGCTCCACTGGGTACTCTCATGAAGGGCCTTTAATATGACCTTCCTTAATGAAAATAAGTAAAGTGTTTCAAGTTTAAAAAAGTTTTGACAGTCATATTTAAAAATGGCAAAACAACAGGCAACAGCATGCCAAGAATGGGAACAAAACACAGAGAAGAATACAAGACACTAAAGAACGTCTTTGACTTCTTCACTGAAAAAAACATATTCAAACTAATCACACAAGGATACATAGAAGGGCTGGAAAGCCCGCTAAGCATGGGAAAAGAATCAAATGTGTTCACAGCAAAAAAAGATGATGAAACAAGAATTGTCAAAATATACAGGTTACAGACATGCGATTTCAACAGAATGTACGACTACATCAAAGCAGACCCAAGATATGAATACTTGAAAAGCAAAAGAAGAGACGTAATATTCGCCTGGGCGCACAGAGAACAAAGGAATTTATTGAAAGCACGAGAAGGAGGAGTAAGAGTACCAACGCCCTACACAGTGCTGTTTAACATTCTCATAATGGAATTCATAGGCGATGAGTCGGCAGCCCAAAAAGTCAACAAAGACCCGCCAAAAGAACCAGAAAAATTCGCAAAAGAAATAATAGAACAAATGAAAAAATTGTACAAAGCAGGACTAATACACGCTGATCTAAGCGGGTTCAACATACTGAATTACAACCAGAAACCGGTTTTTATTGACATGTCGCAATCAACACCACTCGAGAATCCGAACGCGGAAGAATACTTGAAACGAGATGTACACAATGTTTGCGAACTATTCAAAAAATGGGGAGTAAGCGCGGACGAACAGGAAGTTTTAAAGAATATTACGAAAAGTATATAACACTGCCTTTTTCTCGACGATAAATATGAACGTACAACAAGAAATAGAAAAACTGTTCGAGCTCAAAGAACACAAAATGAAGCTCGGACTACAACCAACACTTGACGCGCTTTCTAAGTTAGGCAATCCGCACAAGAAATTACGGTTTGTTCATATTACTGGAACGAATGGAAAAGGAAGCACTGCTGCTTTCATCGCAGATACACTGCAATTGGCAGGCTACAAAGTAGGACTGTTTACATCACCACACTTGGTTAAGTTTAACGAAAGAATGCAAGTCAACAGACAACATATAACTGATGAAGAACTAGCGCCACTAATAAAACAGACAAGAAACACCGGAGTACAGCTGACCTTCTTTGAATACGCAACCGTAATGGGAATACTGCATTTTCTGAACAAAAAAGTCGATTATGTTATCTGGGAAGTAGGACTGGGAGGAATGCTTGATAGCACAAACGTTGTAGACGCAGAGATAGCTGTATTGACTAACATCGGATTGGACCACACACACATACTAGGAGATACGGTAGAGAAAATTTCTAAAGATAAATGTGGAATAATCAAGAAGAACAGCAAAGTTGTAACTTGCGCAGACAATGCAGGCTTGCAATGGATAAAAGAAAAATGCGAACAAGGAAACGAATTATTTATTGAAGCACCATACGAAGGAAAAATCAGCTTGCTCGGAGAATTCCAAAAGACAAATGCAGGAATAGCGAAAAAGGTTTGCGAACTATTAGGAGTTAAAAAAGAAATTATTGAGAACGGACTTGCAACAACAAAATGGCCAGGAAGACTAGAATGGATAGAGAAGAACATTTTAATGGACTGCGGGCACAATCCGGCAGCAATACAAGCAACAACACCATTTGTGAATAGCCTGCCTAAGAAAAGATTGATTCTGATATTTGGCGCGTTGAAAGACAAAGACTACAAGTCGATGGTTGAATCGCTACCAAAAGCAGACGTTATCATATTGACGAAACCAAAGTCAGAAAGAGCAATGAGTCCAGAAGAACTGCCATTCAAACAAAAAGTTATCATAAAAGAAGAACCGAAAGAAGCATACGAATATGCAAAAAGCATTGCACGCGAAGGAGACTTGATATTTATCGTCGGAAGCTGCTATCTAGCGGGAAATATTAAGGAAATATTAGTAAGGTAAAGGAAATCTCTTGCACAGAGTCATAACTTCCTTCTTCACACGCTCAATAACCAACTTATCAGGATTCTTAAGAACATCACTAATCCACTGACCAATCTGCTCCATCTCAGACTCTTTCATACCACGCGTAGTAGTTGCAGGTGTGCCTAAGCGGATGCCAGACGGGTCGAATGGAGAACGGGTGTCAAAAGGAATCATGTTTTTGTTACAACAAATGCCGGCCTCGTCCAAAACATGCTCTGCAATCTTACCAGTAGTATTCTTTGGCGTAACATCAACGAGCATCAAATGATTATCAGTACCGCCAGAGATTAAACGGAAACCACTGTCGGATAGAGTTTGCGCTAATGCTTGTGCGTTCTTGAGAACTTGGCGCTGATAGCCGACAAAGCCAGGCTCTAAAGCCTCCTTGAAAGCAACAGCCTTAGCAGCAACAACATGATCAAGGGGACCACCCTGACTGCCAGGGAAGACTGCGAAATCAATCTTTTGCGCAAGATTCTTCTTGCCATTCGGATCAAAACGATCAACGGTTTTTGATAAAATCATCGCACCACGAGGACCACGCAAAGTTTTGTGTGTTGTTGTTGTTACAATATCAGCATGAGGAACGGGGTCAGGGTAAAGCTTGGCTGCGACAAGACCGGCCACGTGAGCCATGTCGACCATAAAATAAGCATTAACCTCGTCAGCAATCTTTCTGAACTCCTTAAAATCAAGATGTCTTGAATATGCGGAAAAACCTGCGAGAATCAACTTAGGCTTATGGTGTAAAGCTAATTGGCGAACATTATCCATACTAATTCTTTCTGTATCTTTTTCAACTCCATAAGAAATGAACTTGTACAATCTGCCAGAGAAATTAACAGGACTGCCATGAGTTAAATGACCGCCATGTGCGAGGTCCATGCCGAGAACGGTATCGCCGAGATTAAGAATTGACAGGTAAGCAGCAAGATTAGCAGAACTGCCAGAATGCGATTGAACGTTAGCATTTTCAGCACCAAACAATTTCTTAGCACGCTCGATAGCCAAAGATTCAGTTACGTCAATAAACTGGTTGCCACCATAATAACGCTTGCCAGGAAAACCCTCGCTGTACTTGTTCGTAAGCCAAGAGCCGGTTGCTTCCAGAACTGCCTTGCTAACAATATTCTCAGAAGCAATAAGCTCAATAACATTCTTCTGCCTATCAAGCTCGCTCATAACTGCATCATACACTTCCTTGTCAAACTTTTTCAGATTATCCATTACGCCTCACATACACTGCCAGTTCAAAGTCAGGAAAGTCTTGCTTACTTTCTGCCTTCCAATCTTTATCCTCAAACTCAGGAAAGAAAACATCACCCGCATAGTTTTTTTTGACGTGAGAAATGTACATCTTATCAGCCAACGAAATAGTCTGCTCAAAAATCTGGCTTCCACCAATAATAAAAATGTCCTTGCCATGCATTTTCGCATTCGCGATAGCCTCAGGAACAGACCTGCAGACAACAACGCCCTTAGTTTCAGGCATAGAAGAACTAACAACAATGTTAACCCTGTTAGGCAAAGGCTTGCCTATGCTCTCAAAAGTCTTCCTGCCCATAATAATCGTATTCCCCGAAGTCAACTTTTTAAAATTCTTCAAATCATCAGAAATATGCCAAGGAAGCTGATTATTCTTACCAATCACACGATTCCCATCCATAGCAACAATAATTGAAATCATACGGCAATCTCGAACTTAATAGCAGGATAACTCTGATAGTTTAGAATTTTAGTATCTTCGGCCTTCCATTCGAAAATAGATTTGAAATTATCAGTTTGAATTTGAGGCAATGGGTGTTTGTTAAAGTCTCGCAAGAGCTGCTCCTTCGCACCCTCAACATGATTAACATAAATGTGAGTGTCAGCGAGAAAACCAATTAGTTTGCCTTCCTTCAGATTTGCCTCTTTAGCAAGCAAATGAAGAAGAAGCGCGTAGCTTGCAATGTTAAACGGCAAGCCGAGCATAGTATCAACAGAACGCTGATTCCAAAGCAAGTTGAGCTTACCATCAATAACGGTAACCTGATAAGCATAATGGCAAGGGGGCAAGCCCATCTTGTGCATAGCCAAAGGATTCCACGAAGACACGATCATCCTGCGATCATGCGGGTCAGACTTGAGCTTGTCAACAACACGCTTGAGCTGGTCAAAACCCTTTCCAGTATAATCAGAATCGTGATTGTTATACTCAGCGCCAAAATGACGCCACTGAAAACCATAAACAGGACCAAGATCGCGCTCTTCAAGCATTTTTTTCTTATGCTCATCAGAATGACCATAAGGCGCTTTCTCAGGATTCGCCCACTCATTCCAAATATTATTGTTGCGCTCCTTCAGCCAGTTCTTATCAGTAATACCATTAATGAACCACTGCAACTCAGACGCGATATTCTTGAAAGGAACTTTCTTTGTTGTTAGAAGAGGGAAACCCTTTGACATGTCATGCTCGAACATGGCGCCAGCAACAGAAATAGCATCAACACCAGTCCTATTATGCTTCACAACGCCAGTCTCAAGAATGTGGCGCACAATGTCAAGATAAGCTTTCACCCTTTGTTCACCCCAGAAAAAGACGAGAATGACCAATATAAATAGATTATTGTAATCAATAGCAACCAAAGCCAAATATACTATTTGGCGAGGTCCCGGAAAGCAAGCTTTCCGGAACGTTTAAAAACCCCCTTCTTAAAAACGCATATTTATGGCCTCCACTCCATCACAGGAGTTTACATACGAGCTACGCATTCCCAAAGAGCGCGTGGCCGTGCTCATCGGCAAAAAAGGCGAAACGAAACGCGCCCTTGAACACGAAACAAAAACAAAGCTCCGAGTACACAGCGAAGAAGGAATAATCAACCTAGGCGGAAAAGACGCGCTGTTATTGTACCTGGCAAGAGAAATAATACGAGCAATAGGAAGAGGCTTCAACCCTGAAGTTGCATTACAATTACTAAAACAAGACTACGCTTTTGAACTCATACCAATAGCAGATTACGCCAGAAATCCGAACGATTTAGAACGATTGAGAGGAAGAGTCATAGGAGAAGGCGGAAAAAGCAGGCGAACAATAGAAGAACTAACACAAACAACAATCTGCGTGTTCGGCAAAACAGCAGGCATAATCGGGCCGGCAAACTGCATACAAGACGCAAGAAGAGCCATAGAGAGTTTATTGGCAGGAAGCCCGCACGCACACGTGTACAGATGGCTTGAAAGAAGGCGAACACAAAGAAGGCGCGAAGAAATATGACAAGACCGATTGCAGAAGAACTCGCAAAAAAACAAAAAGACATTTCTGTTGCAGAATTCTTTGAAAGAAACCGACACCTACTAGGGTTTGACAACAAAAGAAAGGCGCTATTGACAGTCGTCAAAGAAGCAGTAGACAACTCGCTAGACGCATGCGAGGAAGCAAAAGTACTTCCAGAAATTAATATCCAAATAGTGGAAATGGGAAATGACCGGTACAGGATTTCTGTGGAAGATAACGGACCAGGGATAGTGAAGAAACAGATTCCAAACATCTTTGCAAAATTATTGTATGGAAGCAAGTTCCACACAATGAAACAAGCAAGAGGACAACAGGGAATAGGAATATCAGCAGCAGTCCTTTATGCGCAATTGACGACAGGCAGACCAGCAAAAATCTGGAGCAGAATATCACCAAAAGACCCAGCACACTACTATGAACTACATATAGACACGATAAAAAACGAGCCAGAAATAATCAAAGACGAAGAAACAAACTGGAAAAAAGAACATGGAGTCAAAATAGAACTAGACATCGATGCCAATTACCAAAAAGGAGACCAGTCAGTTGACAGCTACCTCAAACAAACCGCAATAGCAAACCCGCACGCAACAATAATCTACACAAACCCAAAAGCAGAACAACTAATATTCCCAAGAGCATCAGACAAACTGCCAAAAGAACCAACAGAAATTAAACCGCACCCATACGGAGTAGAATTAGGCATCATGCTAAAGATGCTGAAAAACACAGAATGCAGAACATTACAGAGCTTCCTAACACAAGAATTCTCACGAGTAGGACCAGGAACAGCAAAAGAAATCTGCGACAAAGCAGGACTGTTCACAAATATGAAGCCAGCGGAATTACAGCTTCCGCACGTCGAAAAATTAATGGAAGGAATAAAAAATACCAAAATAATCGCCCCAAGCACAGACTGCATAGTGCCAATAGGAGAAGATCTGCTTGAGAAAGGACTACGCAAAGAAGTATCAGCAGAATTTTACACGGCAGTAACACGCTCTCCAGACGTCTACAAAGGAATACCATTCGTAATAGAAGTAGCACTAGCATACGGCGGAACACAACCAGCAGACGAACCGATCAGACTGCTAAGATTCGCAAACAGAGTGCCATTACTATACCAACAAGGAGCATGCGCGAGCACAAAATCAATAATACAGACAAACTGGAGACCATACGGGCTAAGCCAAAGCCAGGGAGCAATGCCAGCAGGACCACTAACTTTGGTGATATCATTAGTTTCCGTGTGGCCGTCATTCACATCTGAAGCAAAAGAAGCCATAGCACACTATCCTGAGATAATAAAAGAAATGAAGCTTGCATTACAAGAAGCAGGAAGAAGACTGGGCAGTTACGTCAATAAGAAAAGAAGAGTGTCAGACCAACAGGAAAGAATAAGCATCTTCGAGAATTACATACCAGAAGTTGCAGACGCACTATCACGATTAAGCGGAGTTGGAAAAGAGAAAATGGTTGAAGCAATGAAAAAAATGCTGGAAAAGAACAAAGAATACATCCAAGCACATAAAGAAGCACACAAAGTAGAAAAGAAAGATAAAAAAGACAAAGAAGAACAAGTAAAACTCGCAGGATTTGAAGATGACGAATAAAAACCCAAAAGAAACAATCGAAGAACTAGGGAAAGACTTAGCAAAAGAAGTGCTCTCAAACAAACCACCAATCATGGAAGTCCCAATCAGAGCGCTTTCAAACGTTTCTTTCAACAAAAAAACAGAAACACTGCAGTTAGGAGACAAAATATCCGAAAGAAACTTCTTCAACGTCGCACACGCCAAAAAATTCCTGCAAACACTCGAAGTAGCAGCAGCAAGCAAAGAACTGCTCGAAGTGGGAAAACACACCTCACTAAGAGATGTATTCTACATGATCAAAAGAACGATTCCAAATACCAAGATAAACATTGTAGATGAACAAACAGAAAGTGATGATGCCATTGAGGATTTGGAAGTATTGACCGGCCTCAGCAGAGAACAACTAAACATCAACGCAAACAAAATGGGATCTGTCGCCGGACACGTAGTCATAGAAGACAAAGGAGACGAACTAGACTGGAGCAAAATGGGATCAGGCGGATGGAGCATTCCATCAAACGTAGAGGAAATCAAGTTCAAAAAAGTAAAAGCGAAATACGTAATTTACATGGAAAAAGCGGCAGTCTGGGAAAGACTGCACGAAGACAAATTCTGGGACAAGCAAAACTGCATCATCATGAGCTCGCAAGGACAGACAACAAGAGGAATAAGAAGACTGCTGCAAAGACTATCAGAGGAGCATGACCTCCCAATTTACGTTCTCTGCGATGGAGACATCTGGGGAGCATACATTTACAGCGTGCTGAAGTATGGGTCAATCAACCTAGCACACATGGCAGAAAGCATGACAATCAAAACAGCAAAATACTTAGGAATCACAATGGACGACATTGAAAACTACGGGCTCAAAAAACACTTGATTGCACTAAACGAAAACGATTACAAAAGAATAGAACAACTGCAAAACTACGAGTGGTTCAAAGAAAATAAAGCGTGGCAAAGACAGTTCAAACTAATGAAAACACTAAAAGGCAAAGTAGAAATCCAGTCACTAAGCAGCAGAGGAATCAGCTTCATATCTGAAAAGTACTTACCAGAAAAAATAAAGAACCAAGACTTCTTATCATAACTATTAGACACCAATAATGCTTTTTAATAAGGATTCTTACAAAAACCTCACATGGACTACCGCATACAGAGAGAACCTATAATACACGTTGTAAAAACCCTAGCAGAATACCTGCCACACAACTCGCGAATTCTTGACTTGGGAGCAGCAGATGGAAGGCACGCAAGATACCTTGCTGAACGCGGACACCAAGTTGTAGCCATCGACAAAGATAAACAAGCAATCAACATACTAGAACAGCTTGCGAAAAAAAACTCGATCACTCCATTGCACTTGGACATGACAGATATCGACCTGCTGCCAGACGAACAATATAACGCGGTAATCGCCACGTGTGTGCTCCAAGCCATACGACCAGACCAAGCAAGAGAACTGGCAAAATACATTGCAGAACACACGCTACCAGCAGGATACCTTGCAGCAACATTCTTTTTAGGCCGATACAGAACACTAATGGAAAACGTGAGGCCGACATTCGCTCAATGGAAAACAATAGAAACAAAAAGAACAAGAATTGACGCGCGCCCAGACGGACTCTTCGAAATGATAGGAGCACTCCTTCAAAAGCCCGGCAAGTAACTACTTCTTAATCTTAGACGCCCAGTAGAGCAGGCCAGCTGTGATGAGCAAATTTATGAGAATAGCAACAAGATTCAACTGAGGCGTCAATGTGATGAAAGGCAAGTGCAATGGCAACAAGCCATAAGCATAGATAAACACGTGCGCTAAAGTATGAAATGCTTCAGCACCAGCCAAAAATATCAACACTTGCTTTTTTGTACACATTGAATTCACCTCTTTATTATACGGGGCCGATGGGATTTGAACCCACGATCTTCCGCTTAGAAGGCGGCTGCTCTATCCAGCCTGAGCTACGGCCCCATGACGAGAAAGTCAGTATGATTGTTTATAAGGTTTACTAGAACGACTTCTGCTTCCTGAGCATTTCAACAATACCGGGAGCCAACAGAGGCTTGCGATTGAGTATGAGATACTTGTAAGGCAAATGAACATCCTCGCCCTGAGCAATAAACAGCTCGATGCCCTTCTGGAATTTTAGTTCTGACAACTTCTTACCATCACAAACCATTTTTGTAACAATAACAGCAGTATCAGTAGACATTTGATCCTTGCCCAAGTTGAAAGATGGATATGGAAGGAACTGAGTGAGTTCGACCTTAGTCCTCTCTTTAGGAGGATCATCACCGAGAATGCCACCGAAAATAAAATAATTGTACTTTTTTGCTATTTCAGGAGTGAGTGTTTGTTTTGACTCAGGGTCAAGCACACAGGCCTTGTCGAAGCGCAACTGCTTGACGCTTTTTGCTACAACTTTACCGAATGATTTTAACACAGCACTCTTTGTATTGGTAAAAATAAGATTGCGCTTGCCAACCCACTTAGAAATGTGCTTGTATTCGAGCTTGCACCACGGAAAAACTTTTGGCTCAAGATGCTCAATGATGAACGCGGGCATCAGTTCTTCTTAAACTGCGCAATCGTGTCAATCATATCAACCTGACCGAGGAACATTGCACGGCAACAATAGCGCTCAACGCCCAACTCGTCAAGAATTTCCTTCTTATCCTCGCCTTTCTTAGAACGCGCATCAAAATCTTCCCACAAGTGCGCAATCGGCTTTCCACAGCTCCAGCAACGAATTGGAATTATCATTTTTAGTTCCTCCTAACGATAAGACTTCTGACGCTTAGCACGCGCCTTACCATGACAGTTTGGCTTGTGCGTTTCCTTTCTTCTAACATCTGCAACAGTAAACGCGCGATCATATTCAAGATATTTAGAGTGCAATTTTTTATCAAAACCGGCCAATGCCTTAGCAATAGCTAGACGAACTGCTTCAGCCTGACCATTAGAACCGCCACCCTGAACAGAAACATTAATGTTAACTTTCTTAGCAACGTCACCTGCAATCAATAAAGGCTCTTCAATCTTGGCACGGAAAATGTTCTGAGGCAAAGTAGAAAGAAGACGACTGTTTACACGAACAACACCCGCGCCAGCTACCAAAGTAGCACGAGCAACAGCAGTCTTACGAGTTCCACTAACATGAACAACTTTCATACCTTTCCTCCCAATGAAACACACAATTCGCCAATCGTCTGATAACGTAATTTAGGAAGTTCTGAAGCTTCCTTAGCAACCTTAACGAGCTTCTTATCCTTGAACTCTACCGGCACGCCCATATAGCACATAATTCTCTCAAAAGCTTCCCTGCCACGGCCCTGCTTGTGCTCGACCATGCCCCTGATAGAACGCCTTACAAAACGATCAGGCATCCTGCTAATGAAAGGACCTTTCTCAGGCCTGCCAGTCTCGAAAATAAGATGGAAGTACCTGGCCTTAGTAGCGCCAACACGACCGCTGACAACAGCGAGTTCGCAATTGAAAACATTAATAGAATTGCCTAACAAAGCCTGCTTGGCAACATAACTAGCCAAACGACCAAGAATTGCATTTGTTGCATCAATATTAATTTCTGCCATTTTTTATCCGAGGAGTTTAAGGTCCTTCGCCTTTGGTTTCTGCTTCAATAATTGTTCAATTGTGATTGCTTTTCCATTAGCCTGCTCAATGCGTTCTTTAGCTCCATCGCTGAAAGACAAAGCAGCAACAATAACACTGTGAGCTAGTAGACCTGAGCCAAGAACTTTGCCAGGAACAACAACAGTTTCATTCGGCTTTGTGTAGCGCGAAATACTGCTAACGTTCACAACACGCCTCTGGCGCGTCGGCTTTTCCAAGTCATCAGCAACACGATCCCAAAGCGCAGCCTTCGAAATAGTACTTTCTTTGCGCAAGCTCTGAATGAGCTCCTGCAATACCGGATTTGTTGGACCTGTTCGTTTCATTTTCGTTTTTGACTATTTTTTGACTATGACTAATGCGGGGGAAGGGATTTGAACCCTCGCATCCACTAAGGAACCAGCACCTCAAGCTGGCGCATTTGACCAGGCTCTGCCACCCCCGCGCAGGGTTATTTACTGAGAGCGCCGACAAAATCGTCAAGCAAACTCGATAAGTGGTCAGTGGCACTTGCCAAAATTTCTGAGGCGCTCAACTGGCCCCAAGGCTCGATGTTAAATATGAAAGTTGAAGGGTCACGCTCGATCTTAACAATCTCATCATTAATTCCCTCGCAAGCTTCAAATAAATTATGCTGTTCGATAAGCTTGGCATCAATCTTTCCGTTATTGAAAATCTGGGAAGGATACGTGTTCTTGAACTTATCAAATTCCTTGTGACTATTGTTAACAGTAACCTTTGCCTTGAAAGTATACCAGGCAGAACAGGGAGAAAATTTAACGTGCTCCTTTCCAACACCCAAAACAGCAGTAGCTTCAAACTCAAGCTCCTGGCCCTTCAACAATTTAACAAGAGGAGTCTTTGGGAAAACAGGCTTAACTTTCGGATCCTTGCTCTTCAAGTCCTCAGCATAAACAGTGCAAGGACCCTTGGCTTTCAAAACAAGCTTAACAGAATTCTTAGCGCTCAATTCATCACCAGGCTTTCTAACATCATAGCCTTTAAGATCAGTCGTCAAAGGAAGAAGACCAAGACGATGAGCAAGAACTTCATCATACAAAACCCCATCGTTCTGCTTAAACTCAACTTCCTCAATCGCCATAGTAGGAACTGCCTCGATCATAATACGACGCAAAGAGTTAGCCAAAGCAGGCGTAGTATTCTTTAACAAAAACGTAACCCTTCCAGACTTCTTGTCCTTCTTTATGGCTTCAATCATACACGTCTTCCTCGCTTACCGCCCTTCTTACGACAACCACCATGCGGCACTGGAGTAACATCCTCAATAATACCAATCTTCAATCCCATCCTGCTCAAAGCACGAATTGCAGCCTGAGCACCAGGACCAGGAGAATGCGGACCATTCTGCCCACCGGGGGCCTTAACTTTAACATGAACACCCTCAACACCTTTGTCAAGAGCAGTCTCTGCAGCACGCTTGGCAGCCATCATTGCAGCAGTAGGAGAACTCTCAAGACGGTCAGCCTTGACCATCATGCCACCACTTGCAACAGCAATAGTCTCAGTACCGGTAATATCAGTAATGTGAATAATCGTATCATTATAAGATGCATAAATATGAACTACGCCCCAACGAATATCACTCATCTTCTGCCACCCTTCCTTCTAAAGCCGTCTTTCGCTGCCCTTGCAATAGTCGATTTAGGTTTTGATTTTATTGAACGCTCAGGATGTTCAGGATTTGCAAGAGTGCTGGCCGCAAGAAGAGAAACCAAAGACTCTTCAGCAACAGGAACAAGATAACTGGGAGCAGTAACGTTTCTCTTACCAACAACAACGTGCTCGTGAATGATAAACTGACGGGCCTGCAAAGGAGTTCTCGCAAAACCCTTCTTCAAAATAATAGTCTGCAAACGACGGTCAAGCAAGTTCTTAATGTTCAAAGCAAGAACGTCATCAAGTTTAGCGCCACCAGGCAACAAACCAAGCTTGTGCAAACGACCAAGCAACTGCTTACCCTCAAGTTCTGCCTGTCCAGTCTTCAAAGCAATCACACGCTTAGCCTGATTAGCAAAAGCCTTCAACTGGCTAGAAATCTTCCACAACTCACGCTTGGTTCTAAGACCATACTCTCTAACAAGAATACGCTCTTCCTCAATACGAGCGAGCTGCCAAGGATGACCAGGACCAGAATATTTACTCTTGAACTTTCTTGGGTCACCCATCTTTATCCACCTGCAGGACCGCTCTTCTTACCGGACGTTCTAACACCCATAACTTTACCCTTGTTAGCTCTGAAATTGCTACGAGTACGCTGACCCCTAACAGGAGCGTTGAAAGAATGACGAACACCCTTGTAACACTTAATACGCTTCATCAACTTGATGTCGTTTTCCTTGTTGAAAATTAAATCGTTAGTTATAACGTGCTTGTCAACACCAGTATCCAAATCCTTGCGCCTGTTCATAAGCCAACTAGGCAAAGACTGCTTTTCAAGACCCTTAACCATATCATCAAGCCTCTTAACATCAACATCAGAAAGATTACCAGACTTAGACATGCCATCAATCTTGGCCAAACGACAAACAGCAACAGCAAGAGGGATACCAACACCACGAATGTCCTTCAGCGCGTAAACTATCGCTTTCTTACCATCCAAATCAGTGTTTGCGATACGAACGAGGTGTTTGAATTCAGCCATTTTAGTTATTGGTAGAATGAAGTAATTCATCCCACCCTAATACGCTCTCTTGAACTCGGGCGTTATTACACGAGGAAAGGGGGTTGTTTATAAAGGTTTCGTCAGAAGGTTTCGTCAGAGTTAGATTTATAAGGAATTACTATTGCCATAAACGTATGGCGGCCGTGGTGTAATGGCAGCATAGGGGACTGTGACTCCTCTGACCCGAGTTCGATTCTCGGCGGTCGCCCTCAAACTTTCAGAAAGTTTGATCAAATTGCTTCTTGTTCTCATGCGAGAAGCATTTCATCACTGTTTGCTTTGCAAACAGGATTAAGACTCTTCTCTCATACTCACAATGTCGCAAAAATCTCAATAAGACCGCAGAGTTCCGACAACCGCAGTTGGCGATACTCGGCGGTCGCACTCAGCTTTTCTTTCTTAAATGAACAACCGCGCCAGGAAGAACATAACCAAGAACGTAAACAGCCCCAACAAGAATTGGATTATGAGGAGGAGTGGCGAGATTTAACAAAATAATCAACTTGTTGGAAAGAACTGCAAAAATACCGACATTAATCAAAGCAAGACAAGGAAGGAAAATGGACGCAATAATGTGCTGGTCCTTTTTCAACTTCTCAATACCATGCAAGATGAAACTAAACACCCAGCCAAAACTCGCGCCGATAAAGAAAAGAGAGAAGTAAAGAGCGGCGCCTTTCAAAATGAGCAGGAAAGGAACAAGAACAACAGAGACAATAAAATTTGCTACAATAGCAAGGAAAAGAAGAAGCCAATACAAAGTGCCATCAACAGTCTTAACCCAGCTCGACTTCCTTCTTTCAGCCTCTCCAAGAATCTTCTCAGTCTTAACAGCAAGTTCAGGAGTCCAATCTTTGTGCATATCTTTGTGCATGTGAGTCATGGAACGATACCAAGCTTAGCCAAAAGAGACACGGCTCGAACAGGAGATTGATATTCCAAGTTCATAAGTTTTGCGGCAATCTGCTTCAAAGAAGTGCTGGCCTGCAGTTCAGGATGAAATTCAACAATAGAATAACCATGACGCAAAGCCTCCCTCATCAAAGGCTCAGCAGGAATAACGCCGAGCAACGGCTTATGAACGACCTGCATAATGTTGTCAGTAGATAAGTCAACACCATCATCATGCATGCGATTGATTATAATGCTATGAACATTGCACAACTTAGAAAGCTTCTGAACTTCCAAAACACTCGGAAAATCAGGCTGGGCGACAAGGATAGTCTCACACTTAGTATCATACCATTTCACGTCAAGAGTAGGAACGTCAATGATAACTACATCCGCGAGCTTTTTCAGCTGAGGCAACAAAATGGAAGGATGCGGAACGTCAACAAAGTTCAAACCGCTCAACAACAATTTAATTCCTGAAGGACGCTGATAAATTGCGTCCTTTAATGAACGAGCACCCAACAAAACATCCTGAATGGTATGATTTGCTAAAGGCATGCCAACATGATGGCAAAGCTTAGGAGTCTTCAAATCACCATCAACAAGAAGAACATCAAAACCAAAATGGCGCAAGCAAAAAGCCAGATTTTTAGCTATCGTAGTCTTGCCCTGACCTGCATTTCCAGATATGAGAAAAACCTTATTCACTTGGTCCATGCATCATCTTAGAAACGTAATTTAAAAATTCTTTGGTACGCTCAAAATAATCAGAAATAATGTCTATCGTAATTTCGATTTTTTCTCCTTCTAAATGAGCCGTCATGGTAACATGGCGCCTGTATTCCTGCGTACGGTCAAACTTTGCCTTGTCAATCTTGCGAAGAACAAGATAAAAATCACAGAAATCGGTAATAAAACGGTCAGAAGAATAAAGTGTTGTAACCTGCTCGAACTTAACACGAGGCAACTCAGAACTCTCAGCAGCCCTATTCTGAGACTTTGCATAGTCCACCAGAGTATCCAGGCCAAAACCAATAGTGTTAATCAAACGCTCAATAATACTCTTAATAACGTCAACAGTACGAGTATACTTCAAACTAACCGCGATACTATGATCTGCCCGTTTCAATTCCTGAAAGGCCAGCTGTAATGATTCTTCCGGACTCATACACACTCCGAGAAAAATGCCTCAACCGATGTCTTCATACACTCACTACGCCACTAGCGGCGCAATATACGAGAAAAGACGATGAAATATATAAATTCACTGTAGATTAAGTATGGCCTGAGCCAAATCGCCCTTGGAAGCCTTAATGGCGGCCAAAGCGTCCTCTTTAGAAGCCTTAGTCTGGTCCATAACAGTCTGAATGTCCTCATCCTTAATATCAGGCTCAGAAGAACGAGCTTTTTCTATTGCAGCGCCCGTTATTTGCCAAGTTTCCTGGCCCATCATGTTCACCTTAGCAACCTGAGGGTTCTGGATAACGATATCCTTGTCAGAACAACGGATAATAACTTCATTAGCATCAACTTCCTGCTGTTGAATGCCCATACGCTGCATTGCCTTAGCCACATCACGAGGATTAAGCTTCATGCCAGTCCTAGAAAGGAAGAACCCCAAATGTGCAATGCTACAACAATAAGCATGATTACGACTGCAAAAGTGATTATATGACCTGGCTTGAACTCAATCTTACTATGATAGTCATCAAAATAAGTAGTAATACCCGCAGTACTCATCGGCATTCTCGTCTTGTCTTGCGCCATAGTGTTTGGTTTTTCGTTCTGATATAAAAATATAGTGGGGTTTGGCACCAAACTTTCGGAAAGTTTGATCAAATCGCTCCTCGCTCGGGACTCGAGAAGCATTCTGATAAATCCCTAACGGGATGTTCAATACTCTTCTCTCGCCACTCACGATGTCGCGAAACCCGATTCTAGCTTTAAATATAAAGCGGGGTTGGGCACGAATAAGCTGCCTTTTGTACGCCTCCAACCAATGATAATCATCGGTGATGGTATTACCCATCTGGACAGGCGAATTTGGGCATTCAACTAAGCGCACGTTCTGTGCTTGCACCGGCGAGGGCTATCCGTTTCATCCAATCGCGTAAGAACGTCCGCGCGTATGCCCGTGTCGCCACAGGAGTCACGCTTCCTCCTACTTACGCAAGGTCCGTTTCTGTGATGGAGCCAACCATTACTGATTCTCTTTGCAGAGTCGCCTTTTGATGGTGGGCAGACTTTCCTCAGCATTCGCCGAAGCCCAATACCTGCCCAACCCCAATATAAACCTATATACTGCAGTATATAAATTTATTGCTTTGAGAATACGAGTATAAACAGTTCTTCAGCGCCCTGCATTACTTTTCTTTCGCTTTCAACCTTGAATTTGAACTCTTCAGCTTTTTTCTTCAGAATGTCAACGCCGCGCTTCATGACAACACAGATTTTGCCGGACTTTTTCAAGATGAACTCTGCTTGATAGAAGACTTGATGATAAATTTTCTCAACAGTCGCATCAGCAATACTCCTGCCTGGCTGGACAGGAAGAGTTATTATGCGGTCGAGAAAATTCTTGCCAAACTTGGCATCAAGCCATTTCATATCAGCCCTGCTGAACTCAATAGATTTAACCACGCCAGCAATCTTGGCATTCTTTCTAGAAGCAGAAACGTGCTTGAAATTATCATCCATGGCAATAATGGTTCCTTTGAAATCAGTCTCTTCGTCTTTCAATTCATACTTGAAATCAGGAAGACGAGAAAAACCAAGCCTTTCCTTGCCAAACTTATGAGAAGAAGTATTCGTGGCAAACAAAGCAGCCTCTATTGGAATAATTCCATGACGACAGAACGGGTCAAGAAGAGACTGCTTAGTTTCATAACCAGAAATCGGCAACAAAGCAGCAGCAATATTACCCTTCAAAGCATCAGTGCCAAGAAAAATACGATAATCTCTACGGCCAAGATCAATACCAGAAAAGTCAACACCCAAATAACCATCATTACCGTCAATCAAAAGGAAGAAAATAGTCTGAGGGCTTTTACGCTCAATAGTTACTTTATATTTCTCAACAAGAGCACGATTAAGCACAAGCTCAACATCAAAAGAAGTGAAATCGTGCTTGCCTGTCCTTTCACATACTAAGACGGCAGTTTTGTCGATAAATGGAAGGTCTTTCAAGATTTCAGGGCCTGGAGTTCCTGACAGTTTGAACGAAGACAAAAGAAGAATAACTTTAGAAAAAGTACGACCATGATAACACAAGTCAACCAAGTCCTGCTCAGACTTACAAGAAAAAAACACTTTGCCAGGAGAAATTTTAATATTTGAAGCAGAAATTAATTTTTTGATTTCATCAGCACTAACGTCCTCTAAGCCGATATGCGTTAGAACAAGCCCGTTCATTCTTCTTCCAGAACAATCTTGGCAATACTAATGACTTTGTCCTTCTCATCCAATTTCATCACTCTTACGCCTTGAGTGTTCCTACCAATAACGCTAATACCATTGACAGGAGTACGAATAAGAACACCGTTCTGGGAAATAAGCATTAATTCATCACTATCTGTAACGCTGGCAATACTAACAACGCTGCCATTCTTATCAGTAATTTTGATATTGATTACTCCAACACCGCCACGATTAATTAATCTATAATCAGAAATCGGAGAACGCTTACCATGACCATTCTCCGTGACAGTAACCAATGAAAGCTTATCATCAGCAATAGTAGCGCCAACAACAAAATCATCACGCAATCTTATACCGATAACACCGGTTGCAGTTCTGCCCATAGGACGAACGTCAGATTCGTGGAATTTTACGGCCATACCTTGTTTTGTAGCAATAATGATCTGCTGATTACCATCAGTCAACATGACAGACTTAAGCTCGTCTTTTTCTTCCAAACCAAGAGCGATAATACCGCCCTTTCGCGGATTGCTGAATTCAGCCAGCGAAGTCTTCTTAACAGTACCATTAGCGGTAACCATGAACAAGAACTTATTTTCTTCAAACTGCTTAACAGGAATAAACGCGGTAACTTTTTCTCCCTGGCTTAACTGAAGAAGGTTGACAATAGCAGTGCCTTTTGCATAACGGCCGGCCTCAGGCAGCTGATAAACCTTAATCCAGTGCACCTTGCCCAGACTGGTGAAAAATAGAATATAATCGTGAGTATTTGCAACGAACAAGTTCTCAATAAAGTCCTCTTCCTTAGCTTCTGCAGCAATAATGCCCTTGCCACCACGACGCTGCTGTTTATAGGTGTCCATTGGAAGACGCTTGACGTAGCCTGCATGAGTTATAGTAATGACATCATCTTCAGGCTTGATGAGAGATTCCTCCTCCATGGCAGCAATCTCTGACTCCAAAACCTGCGTTCTACGAGCATCACCATACTTTTCTTTGAGTTCTAAAAGCTCTGCCTTGATGATGCCCAAAATTTTCTGCTCGCTGGCAAGAATATCCTTCAGGTCCTTGATAAGACGAATGAGGTCTTCATGCTCAGCGCGAATCTTAGTCTGCTCAAGACTCGTCAGCCTGCGCAAAGTCATATCAAGAATAGCCTGCGCTTGTTTTTCTGACAGCTTATAGTCTTCCATCAATGATTTTTTAGCATCATCAGCAGACTTAGACCTCTTAATCAACTGAACAACAGCATCAATGTTGTTAAGTGCAACAATAAGGCCTTCCAACAAATGAGCCTTATTTTCGGCCTGCGTAAAATCAAACTGAGTACGCTTACGCACGACCAAACGACGATAGTCAATATAATTCTGAATAAAATCCTTCAAAGAAAGAAGACGAGGCTGATTGTCAACAAGAGCAAGCATGTTAATGCCGAAAGTTTCTTGAAGGCGGCTGTGAGCGAATAATTGATTAAGAACAACATCAGAGTTAGCGCCCTGCTTAAGGTCAATGACAACACGCATTCCCTCACGGTCACTTTCATCACGCAAATCAGAAATGCCCTGAACTTTTTTATCTCTAACAAGGTCGGCAATAGCCTTAATGAGCTCGGACTTATTAACCATGTAAGGAATCTCGGTAACAATAATTCTCGTCTTGTTCTTGGCTTCCTCAATGCTAGTTTTAGCACGAACAACAATCCTGCCACGACCAGACTTGTAAGCCTCCCTCAAACCAGAAGTGCCCATGATAATTCCGCCAGTTGGAAAATCAGGAGCTTTAACAGACTGCATCAAAGAAGGAATGTCAATATCAGGATTGTCTATTGTTTTTATGGTGGCATCGCAGACTTCCGACATGTTATGCGGAGGAATGTTAGTCGCCATACCAACAGCAATACCAGAGCTACCATTAATCAGCAGATTAGGAACTTTAGCAGGCAAGACAGAAGGCTCTTGCAAAGAACCATCAAAGTTAGGAACAAAATTAACAGTCTCTTTTTCGATGTCCTGAAGCATTTCTTCCGCGAGCTTATTCAAACGAGCCTCAGTATAACGCATAGCTGCGGCATTATCACCATCAACAGAACCAAAATTGCCCTGACCTTGAACCAATGGATATCTTAATGAAAAGTCTTGCGCTAATCGAACCATTGCATCGTAAACCGACATATCACCATGAGGGTGATACTTACCAAGAACTTCACCAACAATCCTTGCACTCTTCTTGGAAGGCTTGTTATGCAACATGCCCATATCGTACATTGCAAAAAGAACTCTGCGGTGAACCGGCTTAAGACCATCTCTCACGTCAGGAAGAGCACGGCCAACAATAACGGACATAGAATAATCTAAGTAAGAAGCCTTCATCTCCTGCTCGATAATGCGGGAGACAATCTTTTCTGGTTTTGGCTCTGGTTTTGCGTCAGACATAAAAGAAACCTTTATCGACGATAAAAAGGAGATTTTAGGGCTTTATAATGGTTATTATTTTCAATATGGAAAATTATTACAGATTTGACTTCAGAATCGCGGTCCTAATTACGAAATTCTTCCCGCAATAAACACACCTTTTTGACTTATTACCAATAATATCAGAACGCGACTCGTACAACATATGATTGCCACAATGACGGCACTTCAAGAATAATTTCATTCCTTGTTTTCTTCCTCTTCAGGCTCACCAGACAACATTTTCTTAATCTTCTCCTCAATCTTAGCTTCCATCTCAGGGGGAACACCCTTAGGATACAAACCCTTGCCCTCCTCAAACGTCTTTTGTTTCATACGGGCAGTCTTTTCAGCAGCCTCTTTAGAAATCTTCTGTTCAGAAGTCAGAACAACCTCTTCGACTTTTTCCTCTCTCTTCTCAGGCAAAATAATCTCATCAGGTTTTTCTTCCTTTACTAGCTTGTGCTTCTTTTCTTTCAAGGGCTTTCCGACTTTAGGAACTTCAAGAACTGGCGCTTCTTCAGCAACTTCCTCAACTGACTTTGCTGCTTCTTCCAACGACTCAGGAATTACTGGCTTTTCAACGTGCTCTCTAGGATGATGAACAGCATGAGCGTGCTTATGATGAGGCTTTTTCTTATGATGATGTTTTTTGTGCGGGTGCTCTTCAACAGGAACAAGAGGACGCTCATCAGGAGGAATACTCTCCAACGGAACATCATACACTGGAAGTTCGCCAACTTTTTCCTCAACAATCTCAATACCAGTAGGAAGCAATTCCTGAACAGGCTGGATAACAGGATATTCCTCCAACTTTTGCGGAGCGCCATTATCAGGCTGCAAAACAATCTGAGGATTCTCCAACTGCTCAGCAGTAGTCTTGCGCTGGTCTACTCCAAACTGCTCTATCTCCGTCTCCTTAGCCTCAATGGCCTTCTCAACATCACCCGCACTCGTAAACTTCTGCTTCAACTTAGAAGGGTCGATGTCAAAATATTCAAAAAATTTTGGAGTCAACTTGACAAGCTTAGACCTGCCGCTCTTCTCCCTCGTAATAAAACCAGAATTCTCAAGCTGGGACAAATGATCATACGCCTTATTAGTCCTAATCTTAACGACTTTTGACTGAAGAACAGGAGCTTTGTAAGCAACAACGGCCAAAGTCTCAAGATGCCCCTTGGGAAGCTCGGTCTTAGTTACAACCTTCTTAATCACACCAACATACTTTTCCCTAACGGTAAGCTTCCAAGCACTACCATCCTGCAAAAGCATAGTAGGACTACCAGAAGAATCCAACAAAATCTTCCATTCTTCCAAGACAGCAAGAACTTCAGATTCTGAACGCTTGCAAAGCTTGGCCAGCTCAGAAAGCTCCAGCTTCCTTGCAGCGGCAAACGAGATAGCCTCTACAACGCGCTTAAGCTCTTCATCCATTAGTAACGTACACCTGGCCCTCTTTTTTCAACGCGTCCTTCTTGACCAAGCCTTCAACAAAAGGCTTCAACTCATCAACGCCAATACCCAAATAATTCGAAAGCTCGTCCAAAGACTGAGGCTTCATATTGCAAACAAATTTGATAAAATTATGAACAATATTCAAAGCATTCTTGTCCAAAACCTGCTTCTGAGCCGTCAAACCCTTCAGCATCATATCAGTCTGGTGCAGTTTAGCCTGCAAGTCATTAACAAAATCCTCAAATTGCGCCATGTCAATACTCAACTGTTCAGGACTCATGATCTCAACAGTACTCGGCATTGTGTCAAAACAGAAATCCAAAAGCTCCTGAGGGTCCTTAAACGATATCTGCAACTCAACAAACTGAGTAAAAAGCTTATCAGCAGGCACAGGCTCGGCATACTTCTCAAGCTGAACGTCCAAACCACCCTGCTTAAGCTTATCAACATGGTCCTGCAAAGCCTTAGCTATGTATTCCTTAGGAGCGCCAAGTATTTCCACTATACACCTAGCCACAATCTTCTGTCGTTCCATACCGGTAGTGCGAGCAATGACCAATTATAAAGCTTTTCATTCGACAAAATGGCTTAAGTTGTTATCGTCAAATAGTTACAAAAGCTTATAATGACAAATAAAAAAGACAGAACGGGGTGAAATGATGGCACTATTTGGTTTTCTAAAGAAAAAACGTGAAGAAGAGCTACCAATGCCACCTCCACCAACACCTCCAGAAATGCCACCAATGATGAGAGGAGACATAGACTCGATAAGAGCGCCTTCTCCAGAAATGGCACAATTCTCAATGCCAGGAATGGAACACGAAGAACCACCATTACCGGAATTACCACTAGCTCTTCCAGCACCTGCGGAGGAAAGAGAGGTACGAATATTCGACAGGACAATCAGACCAGAAGAGCGTGAAGAACCAACAGAAACGGTAAGACCGCCAGTCAGGCCAACATTCGTAGCAGTAGAAGACTACAAAAGAATCATCAATGACACAAACATGATAAGATCAAAACTAATGGACGCAGAAAACTTCGTAAAAAGACTAAGCGACCTAAAAAACGAAGAAGAAAGAGCGTTTGAGAAATGGAGAGTACAACTCGAAGACGTCGAGAAAAAACTAAATTACGTTGACCAGCTAATAGCAAAAGCAGAAAGGTGATTATTATGGATGAAACAAGAGCGCCAGTGTTTGTCAAAATCGACGAGTACAAAGATATAGTAGACATTATGACATTAATGAGAGATAAGCTCAGACAAGCCAAGTTCCTTCTAGACAAGATTGCAGAACTGAAAGCACAGGAAGACTCAGAACTAGCAACCTGGGCAAAAGAACTCGAAGACGTCGAAGCAAGAGTATCAAGCGTTGACAAAACACTCTCACAACCAAGCCTATAATGGAAGAAGAATTATTCTTTGTCGGAATCCGGGACCCAATAGAAATGAGGAAAGAGCTACTCACGTGCTCTAAAGACTTAATTGATTCTTTAAGACGATACGAACAATACAAAGACGTCAAAGAACAAAAATTACAAAACATAATGGAACTAAAAAGAGTGTTTGACGAATTATTAGTTCTTAATAAAAAAATGAGAAATCATTTACCACGAACACCACTCAGAGCACCACCAGCGATAAGAGAAATGGCACGCGAAGAAAGAAGACCAGTTGCCAAAGGCAAACAAACACCAATCAAGTTCACACGAAGCAAAATAGACGTTCTCGAAGAAGAACTATCAAAAATAGAACAAAGACTAGGAAGCTTAGAGTAAATAAATTAATCTCCTTCTATGTAATCAATCCACTTTTCATAATCTTTGGGCGTAACTATTATGCTGTTTTCAGGTATAGTTAATTTAGCATCGGATAGCTTGACATTTTTTGCACCTTGTTTACCATAAACTGTATCGAAATCGTAAGAAGTTCTAGTCACAAGCTTTCCATCTTTATCCAATTCATCTATTACTAACGGCAGATGGAATTGATTATCAAAGCGGAACACAATAAATTGCCCGAGTTTTGCTTTGTGCGAAAATTTGATTGAAAGAGAAGATTCAACACTTCCACCCGCCCACGATAAAATTTGCGTCGTGGTATCAATTTCCGCAGGAGCATTGGTAGCATATTCTTTCATAAGATCAACTGGGCTTTTAACATAGAACGGTTCGAAAAGACGAATAAGTTCGGACTCCTTCGCATCATACCAATATTTGTTGAATTCTATTGGGATCTTTGTCTTGTCAATATTCTTATCTCCAGTGAAATTGAGATTGAAGAATGCAGGCAGATAAACGTTTTTCATTCCTTTGCTCTTCATTTCTTCCTTTGTCTTATAACTATTCCACCAATTTTCTTCAATTTCGCAACAGTTCACATAGATACTCTTTGTTTCTATATCCCAGTACATCAGTCGATAGAAATAATTCCAGTACTGGTCATACCAAAATCCAGTGCTACGCTTTGTTCCTTGCACCGCAACACCTATTTGACCATCACTGAACCAATAAGTAGTAGGTGCCTTATCCAAAAGTTCCTGCATTTTTGTTTTTCCAATTGCGGGTGGTGGAGTTTCAGTAGAGATTGGAGGAGGAGTTTCATCCTCGATAGGTTTTGTTTCAATAGGTGTTTGCACTGGACAATCTTGAATGGACGACGCGGTACTCCCATCCCAACATTGAACAATGACTTTTTCAACAACCTTTTCTGGTACTTGTTGAACTTGAGGTGCACAGGATACCAAAAGAACTAGTAAAAACAATGTAAAAACCGATGATAACGCCCGCATTTCAACCAGTAAAGGTTTTATATTTAAAAACGTTATTGAATTTTCAATTCTTTCTCAAGAATACCGCCATCAGGAGCCCAGACAAAAGTTGCAGTTACAAACTTTCCTTCTAAAACAGGCGGAAGCCAATGAGCATCACTAATCCACATCTGAGGATAAGGAAGATTATTTGCTGAAAACCATTCAGGCTTCATTTCCTCGCTCTCAGTTGGAACACCAGACCATTTATCAGAAACAAAAACGTGCACAACCTGGTCCCACTCAGGCTTATGCGGAAATTTAAAAGTCAGTTCAGCGTGTTTTTTCATCTGTTCTGCAACAAGACCTGATTCCTCTTTAAGCTCGCGCAAAGCACCCTGTTCAACAGTCTCATTCAGTTCAACCTTGCCACCAAAACCATTCCACTTACCAGCACCAAGACCCTTCTTTTTCATACCAAGAAGAATTCTACTACCATCACGGATTATACAGATAGTTGCGTTGCGCATAAAATGCGGGGGGCAGGATTCGAACCTGCGAAGGCACTAAGCCAATAGCTTTCACCACAATCAACTATGGCAAGATGTGCTTGAGGCTATCCCCTTTGACCGCTCGGGAACCCCCGCGATAATAGAATGAGTTCTAGTGTTCTTTTTTAAATCTTATGTCGTCGAAACAGAATATTCATTACAAATTCTTTTCGCATCAGGATTCGTCTGGCCAGGACATTTCGTCGCAAGTTCGAACTCCAACAAGTCCTCAGTCATAGCTCTCAAAGCAGCATAATCGCTTGCAGAAGCACCGCCCTGCTGGTAATACATGCTGTCCTCGCGAATAGGATTGTAAACGGCGCCTTGACCAACGCCAATTGACTGGCCACCACCAATGCCTTGAACAGCACCAGTAGCATCATCCCGCATACCAATAAAAGCCAAAGTACCAAGAGCTAATAACGCGACAACCAACAAAGACGACATTGAAGCTTTCTTGTTCATAATCTCACAAGCTATACTAATCAGAAATCACAACATAAAGACTACGCACTTACAGTACGTTTTCTCATACTGGGGCAAGGTTTAAATGACAGCAATAGTAGCAAGGCGCTATGAGCGTAGAAATAGCAGCAGTAGGCGGATGGGGAGAAGTCGGCAGGAACATGACCGCAGTGAAAATAGAAGACGAAGTAATACTCTTCGACATGGGATTGCACCTGCCAAACTACATAGCACTAACAGAAGAAGAAATGGGCGAGTTCAGAAAACTAACAGAATCCGGCCTCAAAAAAGCAGAAGCAATACCCCAAGACGGTGCAATAAAAGACTGGAAGCCAAACGTCCTAGCAATCGTACTCACACATGCACACCTAGACCACATGGGAGCAGCGCCTTACATGGCAGCAAAATACGACGCGCCAATAATATGCACTCCATTCACAGCAGCAGTCATGAGAACCATCTGCAGAGACGAAAAAATAGATTTACCAAACAAAATAATAGCGCTCAAACCGGGACAAACAATGCCCTTATCAAAGAACATTAAACTAGAATTCTGCCACATAACACACAGCACGCCACAAACAATAATCGCAACACTACACACAAAACACGGCGTCATAATGTACGGAAACGACTACAAACTCGACTTACACCCAACCTTAGGAAGCCCCGCAAACTTTGAACACCTAAAAAATCTGGGAGAAAACGGAGTGCTAGCACTAATACAAGACTGCCTTTACGCCGGCGAGAACAGAAGAACGCCAAGCGAACAAGTAGCAAAAGACATGCTAAAGGACCTGCTAATGGGCATGGACAGCAAAGGAAAAGGAATAATCATAACAACATTCGCAAGCCACATAGCGCGACTAAAATCAATAGCAGAATTCGGCAAAATGCTAAACAGAAAAGTAGTCTTCATGGGAAGAAGCACGGCAAAATACTGTTACGCGGCAAAAGACGCAGACGTCATTGATTTATTCAAACAAGCAGAAATAATCGGGTACTCAAGACAAATAAGAAGAAAGCTCGAAGAAATACAAGCAAAGGGCAAAGACAAATACTTAATTGTGGTATCAGGACACCAGGGAGAACCACAAAGCGCGCTAAGCAAAATGATAGACGGCGTGTACAACTGGAAATTCACACCAGACGACCAAGTAATCTTCAGCTCGCACATCATACCAGCAGAAATCAACCAAAGACAAAGAGCGATAATGGAAGAAAAACTTAAAAAACTAGGCGTAAAAATGTACAAAGACATACACGTCTCAGGACACAGCTCACGAGAAGACCTAAAAGACATGCTAAAAATGATTAAACCAAAAAACATACTCCCAACACACGGCGAAAAAACCATGATGAACGCGTTCAACACACTCGCACAAGAAGAAGGCTACACATTAAACAAAAACCTCCATCCGCTGACGAATGGTCAAAGAATCAAATTGTAACTACTCCAGCACAATAAAGCATTTAAATATCGAATGTCCGAAAATTCTAAACAGGGGGGTATAAAATGAGGCTAGTACTAGCAGATCCAACATTACTAAAAGACAGCATATCAGTCATATCAGACCTAGTTAATGAAGCAAGATTCAAAATAACACGCGACGGACTAGAAATGATAGCAATGGACCCTGCAAACGTCGCAATGGTCATATACAAACTCCTATCAAGCAGTTTCACAGAATACGACGTTCCAAAAGAACAAGAAATAGGAATCAACCTAGCAAACTTCAAACAAATACTAAGAAGGGTAGGAGCGAGCGACATACTAACACTAGAAGTAACAAGCGAAAACAAACTCCAAATACAACTAAAAGGCGGAACAACAAGAACATTCTCACTGCCACTAATTGAATTAGAAGAAAAAGAACAGAGAGTGCCAAGCCTCACATTCCCTGTAATGATAAGCACGAACAGCTCAATACTCAACGACGCAATATCAGACGCAGACATAGTAGCAGAAAGTGTAACACTGGCAGCAGAACCAGACAAGTTCACAATCTCAGCAGAAGGAGACTTAAGCAAAGCACACATAGAAATCAAACACGGAGAAGACACAAAAATCAAAAGCGAATCACCAGCTAAGATAAAGGCAAAGTATTCAATAGAATACTTGAAGAAAATGATTAATGCTGGAAAGCTAGCGAACGAAGTCAGCATATTCTTCAACCAAGACTACCCATTGAAACTAGAATACAAAGTAATGGACAAACTGCTCCTAAGCTTCATTCTCGCACCAAGAGTAGAAAACGATTAAAATTACATGCTACGAACAATAGAAGAACCAATCGTGTATTTTGCAGGACCAGAAGTCTTCAACACAAATAGAGACGACTGGGCATTCGCAGAAGAATGGGGGAAAAAGCAAGGATTTCGAGTTCTACACCCCGCAAGACACAGCTACCTGAAAGACCAGCAAAAAATCTATGAAAGATGCCGTGCAGACGCAAGAGACTGCGACGTAATAGTAGCAGACATAAACGACTTCCGTGGCAGATGCATGGACGACGGAACAGCAGTAGAACTAGGAATGTCGCACAGAAGCGGAGCAGTCATACTCGGCTACAAAGAAAGAAAAGAAGACCCGATTCTCAGACACGGCGAGCCAAGACCACTCGAAAAAATAGTACAAACACCAGAAGGACCGGTTACTGAACACCTCCACGTTGACGAAAAAGGCTATTTCATAGAAGGAAAAACTGATAGAAATCTAATGCCGATGAGCAGTCTAAACGTGCCGCCATTCTACGGACCAAGAGAACAAGCACTAGAAGAAATCGCGATGTACATTAAGAAAAACGTCAAAGGGTGGTACAGACACGAAGACCCACTGTTAGGAAGAAAACTATTGCCGCCAAACTCCATAGAAGTCTTTGAAACAATAACTCCAAACTACGAAGTAGACATGACAAGATGGCGAGCAATAATAGAACACCCAATGATGAGACGCCTAAGAGAAGTCAAACAACTAGGCGCCATGATATGGGAATACCCAGACGCGACCCATTCAAGATACGCACACTCAGTCATGACATTCAAATTCACATACGACATGCTCAGACATTTAAGACTAAGCGAAGAAGAAAAAAGACACGTGCTCGCATATGGACTTTTGCATGACCTAGGGCACACACCATACAGCCACGAGCTTGAAGAAATAGCAGAACTAGACCAAATGGAAGCGGCAAAAGAAATTCTAAAAGAAGAAAGCTTCCAAAAAGCACTCAAAGAATGCGACATAAACTTAGAAATGCTTCTAACATTCTTCGACAAGAAAAACCCATTAAGAGCAATAGTAAGCGACAAAGTACTTGGCACGGACAAACTATCATACCTACTGCGAGACGGCATAGCAACAGGAAAAGGAGGCTATGACAATATAGAACTGCTCATAGAACATACGGTTTACGAAAACGGAATGTTAGGAGTAGATGAAAGAGCGGCAGACAGCGCGCTAAAGCAAATACAACTCTACCATACAACATACGCAAGCACGTACTTCAGCCCATCAACAAGACTAAGCCAAAGAATATTCACACTCTTAGGACAAATAGGAATGGATGCAGGCGTACTAAAGCCAGGATGGAACAAGCTAAACGACCTATGGTACGACCACCTGAACATACAGGCAGAAGAACAAGGAAACCAAGAACTCAAAAAACTCGGAGCCGACGGCATTGTCAAACAAGCATACAAATGCGTCGGCAGTTTGAGACTCAAAGGAGCAGAAAATCTTGAAGAATCAGGCATTCACGTAGAAAACATAACAGAAGAAGAATACACAAAATTCCTGACAGTAATACCAGTAAGAGAAAGAAAAAAACTGGAAGAAATACTCTGCGAAGAAGCAGGAGTAAAACCACTAGACCTGCTGATAGCACCAGGAGGAAGATTGAATAAACTGAAAATAGACGATACGTGGGTATTCAGAAGACAGGGACCGCCGATAAGACTGCTGGCAGACATGCACCCGGACATCAAACAAGCACTAGAAAATGAAGCAAGAAAGAACGCAGTCTCATTGAGATTTTACGCGCGAAACGAGTCTGCAGAAAAAGTCGCAAAAAAACTGCCAGAACTAATTGAAAAACTCAGAGAAATAATAGCAGCATAGAAAGCATTATAAATTCTTCACTACTATCAAGTAGTATGAAGTATATTCAGCTCCTAAGACCAAAACAATGGTACAAGAATTTGCTTGTATTCCTGCCATTAATATTCTCAGGAAATTTAACTAATTTAACAGCAATGGGACAATCAATGCTCGCATTCGCAAGCTTCTGCGCGTTATCATCTGCAACATACGTCATCAATGATTACGCAGACAAAAACAAAGACAGACTGCACCCAGAAAAATGGAACAGGCCAATAGCATCAGGAAAAATAGGACTAACAGGAGCAGTCCTATCAATATTTTTACTTCTCGCAATCGGATTCGGAATATCTCTAATGCTGCCGATTAACTTCTTGTACGCAGCACTCGGCTATTTTGTACTATCACAATTATACACAGCATGGCTAAAACACGAAGCGTTCGCAGACATACTGACGATTTCGATTAATTTTGTGATAAGAGCAGTCGCAGGAGCATTCGCAATCAAAGTCTGGGTAAGCCCCTGGTTAATCCTAGGAGTATTCTTCCTCGCACTATTTTTGATGTTGGGAAAAAGAAAAAGCGAACTATGGCTATTAAAAGAAAGCGCGACAATACAACGCAAAACATTAGAAGCATACTCAAAAGAAGTCGTTTCAAGACTCAGCACGCTGGCAACAACAGCACTAGTAATCTCATACACGCTTTTTGCATTCTTCGGAGAACACCAATTACTATTCATAACACTCCCAATAGCACTTTACTCAATATTCAGATATGAAGCGCTGATAAATTCAGGAAGCAAAATAGCAAGACAGCCAGAATACGTATTCACAGACGGGAGAATGCTAATCGCAATGCTGATCTGGCTCGCACTCACACTAACAGCATTATACTAACGCTTAGTACCAAAATAGAACATCTTCTGAATGTCAACATCACTGGACGTGAACTTACCCTGACGAGGATGGTCTTCCTTAACCTCAGTCTTCAAAGGGACTTGCTGCTCTTTTGGCCTAGGAGGAGCCTGCTCGTGCAACTTACGAATCTCAGATTTTATAGATTCAAGCTCCTGAGCAAGACTGCCCAAAGCAGAACGCAACAAATGAATCTCCTGCACATACTTCTTATTATTCTGCTCCAAAATAAGCTCAAAACGCCTCTCCGCAAGAGAATCAATCTTTTGAACAACAACAGGCTGAACTTCAGAAACAACAGGAGCTTCCTGTTCAGCAAAAACTTGCTCTGCCTGCTGATACGCATCCTCGCTTGACACGGCAAAATTATGCTTTTTCAGATCACTAGCCAGCGCGTTAATCTTCTGCAACTTAAAAACGTCCATTTACTCTCCTCCATTCAATTCAAGATAACCATTCCTCATCACAAAACGCCTGCCAGAAACCGGAGAACTGGGCCGCGTACTAACAGGAGGCAGGTGCTCACGTCGAACACCATCAAGCTGAACAGAACACTTAACACAATACAATTTGCCACCATCACGCTTAGCTATACAAAACTCACAAATGCGCTTACCGCACCACATACAACCACCAATGTGGTCCTTCCTATGCTTATCACATTTTATCATAGCGTGAACTGATTACCAAAATTCTCCTTAACAAACTGAGCCATCATAGCATTGCCACCAAGCACGTAAGACTTGTAGGCAGTAGCAAACAATCCCTCTCTCAAACAAGTATCGCCTAATGTAGACAGCCTCTGCTGGTCGCCGGCCATCTCATAAGCCTTGGCAGCATAGCCAATCTGACGCTCTCTCAAAGCCTTATCTCCAACCTCGGCAAGCTTCTGCTTGTTGCCAACAGCGCTGAAAACCTCAATAGCATGGTCATACTTTTCCTTTCTCAAACAATCTTCTCCAACTCGGGTAAGTCGTTCCACATTGTTAATAGAACGAAAAGCCGTAATTGCATCACCTGTTTTTCCCTCTTCCAAACACCTGTTGCCGATTTTCAACAACTTTTCAGTATTATCAGCAAGCCTGTAACACTCAATAGCATTCGTAAACAAGCCAACCTTCTCGTAATCCTCTCCCAGAGAAGTAAGCTTTGAACGGTTGCCAGCAAGAATAAACGTCTTCATAGCTTCAGGCAACCTGCCTTTCCTGACATACTCCTCACCAAAAGCATTCAACAAAGAAAGACGAGTTTCCTCATCAAACATTGACAAATTAATGTTGTCCAAACCCTTCTCAATCAAAGCCGGCAAAATTTGCCTGAAATTAGACAGTTTGGCCTCACGCTGACGGATTTCATTCACATTATCCGTCACATTTGAAACAACTTTTTGAAGAATCTTATCGTCCATATCGCAACACCTCTTTTCACACTCAACAGTGAATTAAATTCATAGTAAACTGATATATAAATGTTACTATTTTGTATACTGGAGTGATTCCCGACGAGAAAAGATAACTTTTTATTCTAAGCCCAGATTGACAAAAACATGAACATTCTACTAAGCATCGGCATTGCGTGGATTGCGTGCCAATTAATCAAAATAATCCTCAGCAAAAAAGTCTCAGCATTCTGGAACGTCGGAGGAATGCCAAGCTCGCACTCATCACTAGTAGGAGCACTAGCAACGGCAGTTGCACTGCAAGAAGGATTTGCGTCAACACCCGCAGTAATATCTTATGTAATACTAACGATAGTTGTAAGAGACGCAGTCCACCTGCGACACACACTCAAAGAAGTTCTAGTCGGACTAGGCATAGGAATAATCGTCGTGTCACTCCTGCACTACGTGTAAGGCGGAACCATAGAAAACAAGCTCTCAAGACCACGACGCAAAGCAGGCTTCTCAGTAATCTGGTCATGCGTAAACGGAAACAACATCCACTTCTCATTCGCCTCAGGATTAACAAAATAAATACACAAACCCCTCAACTTGGAAAACTTATCCCAATTAGAAACAACAAAATTGACATTCTTCTTCGTATTAAGAACAACCAAGCCAGCACCACCCGCCGATTTCTCAACAATCTCACCAGCGTCAGACAATTCAGGGCGAACGAGAACAAGAACATCCCCAGTAGTTTTATGCACGACAAAATCCCCATTCAAAGACTCAAAACCAGTAATGGACTTCTGAAGAACATCACGGCTCTTCAAATAAATCTGAGCCCACTCCTTAAGCTGAGAAACTAAATCCATGCGCGGAAAACTAACGTGCAGCTACTTAAACTTTTATGTTTCCAGTCACGTGACAACAATCAGGCTTCAACAGTTTCTTCAGCAGAAGCTTCCTCTTCAGAATAGCTTGGAACCGCTGCCTTGCTGATAATCATAATGTCGCCAACAGCCTTCACAAGCTGGTGAGGCACTATAACGCCCTTAGCACTGCCAAGCACCTTACTCAAGAAAGAATTCTTAGTAGCACGAACACGCCAGCCGTGAATCTTGGTTTGGGTCAAAATGGCTTCCTCAACATCACCAAAATAGTCACCCTGATCGGTAAAAACCTTCATATCATACGTTTCCTGAATCTTTTTCATTCTGAGCATATCAATTCCTCCTTTGCGGTCACTATTTTTGAAGAGTTAAACTATTTAAAGATTATGGTAAAGCACAGCATTAATATAGAGCAGAATATGGTATGAAACAGTGGCAAAGGTCAAAATAATAGGCACATCCCACATATCACCGGAAAGCCTCAAAAAAGTCGAACAAACAATTCTAGACGAAAAACCAACAATAGTAGCAATAGAACTAGACGCAAAAAGACTCTTCGCGCTGTTGCACAAGGGCAAACAAAGACTGAGCTTCAAAGACATAAAAAGAGTAGGATTCAAAGGATGGATGTTCGCACAAATAGGAGCATGGGCAGAAAAAAAGCTCGGAGCAAAAGTAGGAGTATCACCAGGCGCAGAAATGCTCAGAGCAGTAGCAGCAGCACAAAAAACAGGAGCGAGAATAGCCCTTATCGACCAAGACATCGACGTGACATTAAAAAAAATTTCCCACTCGCTCACATGGAAAGAAAAATGGAATTTTGCCAAAGACCTGTTCAAAGGAGTTGTATTGCGCAAAGGGATAAAGATAGATTTGTCAAAAGTACCATCACAAAAACTAATAGAGACACTAATGAACGACGTCAAAAAAAGATATCCTAGCATCTACAAAGTACTCGTACAGGAAAGAAACGAATACATGGCAAAAAAACTGGCAAAAATAACACAATACCACCCGGATGCGTACATAATAGCAGTAGTCGGAGCCGGCCATGAAAAAGAAATGACTAAATTGTTGAAAAGTTATATAAAGGCGCAGAGAGAAAATATACAATAAAAAAGAGTGATAGCTTGAGAAACTTCATAGACAAACTAAAAAGATACTTCTGGTTTTCAAAAGAAGAAACACTATCATTCTGGATAGTAGTTGTTTGTTTAGCATTCATTTACTCCTGGACAGACTGGGGAACACAGAGATTTGATGCGATTGTCGGACTGAAAAACTTCCTAATAGCAATAGTCCTCATAGGAATCACAGTATTCGTACACCACGCAGGACAAAGAATGATGGCATTATCGCTCGGATTAAGAGCAGAACACAAACTATGGTGGTATGGACTATTAATTGGGTTAATACTCGTCGCAATAACCAACGGAAAAATCAAATTTCTTGCGGCAACAGGAACACTAGCGTATCTGCTGCCAATACACAGGCTAGGAGCGTTCAGGTACGGACCAAACCTGACAACACTATCAAAAATAGCAATGGCAGGACCAGTAGCGAACATATTCTTCTCAGCATTAGTCAAAAGCTTTGAATGGATAGGACTACTAAGCCCTGCTCTCGGAGAGAAATTATTCGTCATGAACTTAACATTCGCATTCTGGAACCTATTCCCCATACCACCATTAGACGGCTCAAAAATCTTCTACTACTCACGACTAACATACGTATTCCTATTCACCGCTTTCACAGGATACGTAGCGCTCGAATACTTTTTCAAGATATACTCTTACTGGTCAGGACTGTTCATAGGAGCAATATGCTGGCTATTATTCTACATCTTTGTTGAAAGAAAGGTGAGATAGTGCAATTCCAGTTCGACTGGCCTGAACTCCTTGCGGCAATATTCGCAATAATCGGACTAACATTCGCATTGTTCTCAGGCAACACAATGATACTCTACGCAGTCTGCCTATTAACAGGCCTAATGCTAGGCAGGCTATGGTACAAGTTCAGAATGAGCCACTGCGTTCCATTATTCTTCATCGTAATGGGATTCTTCCTAGGATTCATACTCGGAGGAATATTCGCAAACATCAGAATCATCGCAATCCTACTATTGACGGGAATTCTAATAGGATACTGGATACACGAAAAGAAACTCATTAGGACAGTATAATTACGAAAACAATTAATACAACACAACACAGAGAATAGACTATGTTACGGGGGTTCACGCCAAGACTCTACCAAGAGACAATACTCGCCACAGCGGCGCTGAAAAACACACTAGTTGTACTGCCAACAGGAATGGGAAAAACTGGAGTGGCATTATTACTTGCAGTACAACGACTAAAACAGTACCCGCAGTCAAAAATACTAATTCTGGCGCCCACAAAACCATTAGCAGAACAACACCTGACGACATTCCAACAATCACTAGACCTACCGGAAGAAAAATTCGCGCTGTTCACAGGAAACGTTTCGCCAGAAAAAAGAGCACAAACCTGGCAGACAGCGCAAATTATATTTTCAACACCACAAGGACTAGAAAATGACGTCATAGGAAACAAAATAGACATATCAAAAGTAAGCTTACTAGTATTTGACGAAGCACACAGAGCAACAGGAGACTACAGCTACGTCTTTCTCGCAAAACAATACCAAAGAAAATCAGACTGGCCAAGAATACTCGCACTAACAGCAAGCCCAGGAAGCGACACGGCAAAAATAGAAGAAGTCTGCAACAACCTAGGCATAGAAGCAGTCGAAATAAGAACAGAAAAAGACCCGGACATACAACCATACATACAACAAATCGACGTAGAATGGATAAAAGTAGACCTCCCAGAAGAATTCAAAAAAATACAACACCTGATGCAACAATGCATACGAGGAAAAGCAGACCAGCTAAAACAATTTGGAATAAAAGGAGCGTTAATTACGAAAAAAGACGTACTGCAACTACAATTCCAACTCCGCGCAAAAATATCAGCAGGAGAAAAAGACTACGAAGCAATGAAAGCAATAAGCGTGCTCGCAGAAATAATAAAAGCACAACACGCACTTGAATTATTAGAGACGCAGGGAGTAGCGCCATTAAACCGATACTTACAAGGACTATACGAGCAAGCAGAAAGCAGCAAAGTGAAAGCAGTTAAAAATTTAACAGCCGACATAGCATTCAAGAGCGCATTCATACTCGCGCAGAAATTATTAGAACAAAAAGTTGAACATCCAAAAGTAAAAGCGTTAATTGATTTCTTAACAAAAGAATTACAGCAGAACAAATTGATAAAAATAATATTGTTCACGCAATACCGAGACACCGCCGTTTTGCTGTCAGAAGAACTGAACAAACACCAAGGAGCACTAGCAAAAATATTCGTCGGACAAGCCAAAAAAAGAGACACGGGACTAAGCCAAAAACAACAAACAGAAATGCTCGACCAGTTCAGAGATGGACTCTTCAACATTCTAATTGCCACATCAGTAGCAGAAGAAGGACTGGACATACCAAAAGTAGACTTAGTAGCATTCTACGAGCCAATACCAAGCGCGATAAGACACATACAAAGACGAGGAAGAACAGGAAGACAAGAAAAAGGAAGAGTAGCAATCTTCATGACAAAAGCAACACGAGACGAAGCATACGCATGGAGCGCAAAACACAAAGAAGCAAGAATGATAAGCGTGTTAGAACAAATGAGAAAAGACTTAACCATAAAACTCGCGCCAAAACAACCAACACTGGCAAATTATGATAACAATATCAAAATATTCGCTGACTACAGAGAAAAAACCACTGGAACTGTTAAAGAACTAGTAGAGCTGGGCGTCAGCGTAAAACTTGAAATGCTCACCAGCGCAGATTATATTCTCAGTTCAAGAGTAGGAGTTGAATTGAAAACAGCAAATGATTTCGTCGACAGCATAGTAGACGGCAGACTGCTTGAACAATTGAAAACTTTAAAGAAAAGCTTTGAACGACCCATAATAATGATACAAGGAACACAAGACTTGTATGCGTTAAGAAACGTCCATCCGAATGCAATACGAGGCATGCTAGGCACAATAGCAGTAAGTTACGGAATACCAATACTTTACGCAAAAGATGAAAAAGACAGCGCAGCATTACTGCTCTCAATAGCAAAACGAGAACAAGACGATGACAAAAAAGACTTCTCACCACATGCAGACAAAAAACCAATGACGACAAAAGAACAACAAGAATATTTAGTGAGCTGTCTGCCAAGCGTTGGACCGAATTTGGCAAAAGAACTACTGAAAAGATTCGGATCAGTGCAAGCAATATTCATGGCAACAGAAGAAGGATTGAAAAAAACACCAGGAATAGGCGACAAAATAGCAAAAGCGATAAGAGAATTATCTACACGATCATACAATTAGAACTTCATCTTATGCAAGCGCTCAACACGACTCTTAGTAGGAGGATGTGTTGAGAAAAGCGAAACTAGTCCACCAGCGGTAAAAGGATTAACAATAAACAAAGAACTCGTAGTTGAATTTCCCCTTAACGGCTTAGCCCTGCAACCCTGCTCGAGCTTGTTCAAAGCACTAGCAAGACTATGAGAATCCTTCAAAGTCTTAGCTCCAGTCTCATCAGCAAGATACTCTCTAGAACGAGAAATGGCGAGCTGCAAGATTAAAGCAATAATAGGAGCAATAATAGACATGGCAATCAAACCAATTAAATTACCAGCACCATTATCACGATCGCGCATTCCACCAAAAATTGCAGCAAAACGAGCCATCATAGCAACATAAGAAATAACCGCGGCAAGAGTAGCAGCAATAGTAGTAACGAGCATGTCACGGTTTTTGACATGAGACAACTCATGCGCAAGAACACCCTTAAGCTCGTTATCAGTCAACAATTTCAAAATACCCTCAGTACACGCAACAACAGCCTTCTTATGAGAAGGACCAGTGGCAAAAGCATTAGGAGTCTCAGTCGGAACAATATATAGAGCGGGCTTGGGCAAGCCAATCTTATGAGCGATATCCTCGACCATCTTATGCAAATGAGGATAATCCTTCTTAGAAGCCGGCCTTGCCTTGTACATCAACAAAACAAGCTTATGAGACCAGAAAAACATGCCAAAATTCATCAAAACAGCCAAAACAAGAGCAATCGTAAGACCGGTATTACCGCCCATAAAAAAACCTATTCCAAGAACTAAACCAGACAAACCACCCAGCAACAAAACAGTCTTAATTTGGTTCCACATTTATTCCACCCACAACTGTTCTTCCAATCTGCATTTATAAAGGTTATGGACGTGCATTCGCAAAGATTAAAAAACAAACAAGAAAAATGGAAATAACATGAAAAAAACAGCACTTTTACTGATTTTGACAATTCTAACTGCCTGCATGCCGGAAATCCAGCCACAACAAAACCAAACAACAAACATCAGCACAAAAGACCTAGTTCTAAATGAATTTGCCAGACTGGACAAAGAACTTAACACGTCATGGCACGAAGAACAACTACCAGACAATATGATAAAAACAGAAGCAATAGAGCCATGGACAGCACAAATGCTGTTCCTCAAAGACAGAATTTCAAATCAAAACGACACAATATCACTCAAGCTTGTGGAAGCAAGAACAGACATGCTCAAATCACAGCTTGCTTTCTATTTGATGAAAGAAATCAACTATACGCCCACAGATAAAATAAATTGCGACGATTTCGAAACTCCGGCAAAAGCAATGGGATTGCTTGACGCTGCGCACAAATCCTGGTTGAACTTCCTAAAAAACATGGACGTAGTACTTCAAGACGCTGAATGGAGAAATTTGATAGGAGTCGATGAAAAACGGCCGAAATTTTACAAAACACCACTGCACAACGCACCAAAAACGATAAACGAAACAGTAAATGCAGTAAAAACCCAGTGCGGAATAGAAATAGTTATACAGAACTAAGATAAGAATCAAGCCCTTCTATGTGACGAAGCTCAGTCTTGAACAAAAACTCACGCAACTTGTTATTTATTTTAACACCATGCGCCTGCAAGCCAACAGAAAGCTCATGATACAATTTCTTACCCTCGTTGTCAAGATCGGTTAGAAGAACAGCCTCTTTTTTAGTTTCAGCAATCTCCTCAACAACCGCAAACAAAGGCTTCTTCAAATGCATAACATTTGTAATTCCGAGAGAGTTTAACGCCTTGACATCCTTGATGCCTTCAACAACAACCAACAAGTTTTTGCGCTTAATTTCATCGAGAAATTCCAGAATTTGCTCCCGTTCCTCCATATCACTGGACAAATAAGGGGAGAAGTTATATAAATTCTCGGAACAACGACTATACGGGGATGGCAGACTACAAAAAAATACACATCAGCACACTGCTGAAGTACTACAAAAGACCAGAGATACAGCAAGCGCTAATTGATTCTGCAGATAAAAGAGAAATAGCGCTAAGCTACGGCGGAACAGGATACGGAAAAAGACCTGACGTTTTGAAATACCCAAAAGATATACTGGAAGCAGTCAAACAAGGAGCAACATCATTCCACTGCAGCGAAGAAATCTGGAACAACCCATTACAGATTACGACTGGAATGAAGCCAGAAGAGCTAAACGAAATAAGAATAGGATGGGACTTGATACTGGACATAGACTGCCCTGAGCTGGAATACTCCAAAATTGCAGCAGACTTATTGGTGCAAGCACTAAGACATCATGGAGTACAACACGTTTCTGTAAAGTTTTCAGGAAACCACGGATTCCACATAGGAGTACCATTCGAAGCATTCCCGGAAACAGTAAACGGCAAACCAATCAAAGACCAATTCCCAGACGGGCCAAGAAAAATCGCTGCTTACTTGCAAAACATGATAAAAGAACCGCTAGCGCAAAGACTACTGCAAGCAGACAGTCCAGGAAGAATGGCAGAAAAAATCAAAAAACCAGTCAATGAGATAGTAAAAAACGGGCAATTAGAAGCGTTTTCTGTCCTGTCAATTGATACAATACTAATTGCTACGAGACATTTGTACAGAATGCCGTATTCTTTGAATGAAAAATCGGGACTTGTCAGCGTTGTAATAAAACCAGAAGAAATAATCGCGTTTGACAAAAAAGATGCGACGCCTGAGAAAGTCATTCCTAAGATGACGTATTTAGACAGAACACAAGTCATACAAGGAGAAGCAAAGAAGTTAATAGTGCAGGCGTTTGATTTCAAAACGACAACGGAAACACGGCAAGAAATCAAAGACCTCGTCGACAAAAAAGGAAAAGAATACCTGCCATTAACAGAAGCAGTGCCAGAACAATACTTCCCGCCATGCATACAATTGATTTCACAGGGACTGCAGGATGGCAAAAAAAGAGCTCTTTTCATTCTAATTAATTTCTTATCATCCTGCGGGTGGAGTTATGACAAGATTGAAAACTATCTCAACGAGTGGAACAAAAAGAATCCAGAGCCATTAAGAGAAGTGCTGATACAAGGACAATTAAGATACCACAAAACGCAGAAGAAAAAAGCATTGCCGCCAAATTGCGATAATAAAGCGTACATGGTCGATTTAGGAGTATGCAAGCCGGACGGATTCTGCCCAAAAATCAAAAATCCAACCAACTACGCCATAGCAAAACAAAGAATGATGGCAAGAATGGCGGAAAAGAACACAAAGACGAAAAAACAGGAACCAAAGCCGAACTAGTTCGACGAGGTCCTAAAAAGCTACGCTTTTCGGAACCTTTATAAACCACCCCTCTTGTCGTCAGGTAATCTGACGAGCCTGAGAAGGAAATCCCAGTACAGTCAGTGCAAACGCACTACCTGTTTCTAAGGAGGGTTTCCGTAAAAGGCTTTTTGTCGGAAAATAACACAGTAAAGGGCACCGTGTTTAAGCAAAAAATACTCACGCAGAGGAGTCTATGCCAAGAATAAGATCGCCACGTCGAGGAAGTATGGAATACTGGCCGCGCAAGAGAGCGGCAGATATAGTTGCACATATAAGAACGTGGATGCCAACAAAAGACGCAAAACTTCTCGGGTTTGCAGCATACAAGGTCGGCATGACCCACGTGCTCGTCAACGACAACAGGCCAACATCAATAACAAAAGGAGAAGACATCCAAGTTCCCGTAACAATTCTCGAATGTCCGCCAATCAAAATCGCGGCCGTCATGTTCTATAAAAAAGATGCATACGGCCTTCATTGCGTCGGGCAAATCAACTCAGACAAGCTCGACAAAGAAGCTTCTCGTTCTATCATTCCTTCCAAAAAACAACAAAAACCAGCAGACACAAAAGACATAACAGACGTACGAGTACTGGCATACACGCAGCCAAAACTCACAACAATCGGAAAGAAAAAACCAGAATTCTTCGAACTAGGAGTAGGCGGAACGAAACCAGAAGAAAAACTTGCATTCGCACAAACAATCCTTGGAAAAGAAATCAAAATCACAGACGTATTCAACGAAGGACAACTCGTCGATGTAACGTCAATAACAAAAGGAAAAGGAGTACAGGGACCAGTAAAAAGATTCGGAATCATGATAAGAGCCCACAAAAGCGAGAAAACAAAGAGAGGACCAGGAAGCCTGGGACCATGGCACGGCATAGGATTTAACCGTGTACCGCACGCAGGACAAATGGGCTTCCAACAAAGAACAGACCACCACAAACAAATCCTCAAAATCAACGAAGACGTAACAAAAATCAACGCAAAAGGCGGATTTGTAAGATACGGACTCGTCAGGAATCAATACCTCTTAATCAAAGGCAGCGTCGGAGGAGCGTCAAAAAGACTCATAACAATGAGCACGATAAGACACCCGGCGCAAAAACTGCCAAAAGAACCATCACCAATAACATACACGAGCTTAACCTCAAAACAATAAAAATGGAACTAAAAATAATCAGCGCGGAAAACAAAGAACAAGGCAAACAAAAGATGCCAGAACAGTTCGAGGAAGCCATAAGGCCGGACCTCATAAAACGCGCAGTACACTCAATACAAGGCAACAAAAGACAACCATACGGAGCAGACCCAAGAGCAGGCAAAAAACAAGCAGCAAGACTAAGCAGAAGAAGACGAGACTACAAGGGAGCATACGGAAAAGGACTCAGCAGAGTGCCAAGAAAAACACTCGTTAGAAGGGGAATGCAAATGATATGGGTAGGAGCATTCGCGCCAGGAACAGTCGGCGGAAGAAGAGCATTCCCACCAACATCACAACACAATTTCACACAAAAAATCAACGACAAAGAAAGAAAGACAGCAATAAGAAGCGCACTAGCAGCATCAGTCAACAAAGAAATAGTAACACAAAGAGGCCACAAAATACCAGCACACTACCCGTTCATACTATCAACAGACGTAGAAAAAATCACAAAAACAACCGAACTCGTAAAAGCACTAACTGTCTTGGGCCTTGAACAAGAATTGCAACGCGGACAAAAAAGAAAAGTACGCGCAGGAAAAGGAAAAATGAGAGGCAGGCGGTTCAAATCAACAACAGGCCCATTACTAGTCGTAAGCGGACAGTGCAACCTGCTAAAATCAGCAAAAAACATACCAGGAGTAGACATAATAGACATAACACACATCAACGCAGAACTACTCGCACCAGGAGCGCACCCAGGAAGACTCACACTATTCACACAAGCAGCAATACAAAAACTCGACAAAGAGAGGTTATTCCTATAATGGACGCGCACATAACAATCAAACACCCACTAGCAACAGAAAAAAGCATCAGGCTAATGGAATCAGAAAACAAGTTAGTCTTTGTAGTAGACAAAAAAGCAACGAAACAAGACATCAAAAAAGCAGTAGAAGAACTGTTTAAAGCAAAAGTAACAGCGGTAAACACGCTCCACGCAGTAACAGGAGAAAAAAGAGCATACGTCACACTATCAAAAGAAACACCCGCAATTGACATTGCAACATCACTGGGGATAATGTAAATGGGAAAATCACTAATACAACAAGCAAGAGGAAAAGGCGGACCGGTATACCGCGCAAAAAGCTTCGCGTACGCAGGAGACGCAAAACTAAGAGCAGAAACACCAACGCTCGTAACAGGAAAAATCACAGACATAATCAAATGCCCAGGACACACCGCACCACTAATACAAGTAAAGTACGAAGATGGAGTAGACTGTTTAATGCCAGCACCAGAATTCGTCAGAATAGGCGACACAGTACAAGCAGGACCAGGCGGAGAAATAAACTCGGGCAACACGCTCACACTCCAAGACATACCAGAAGGAACGCCCATATTCAACATCGAATCACGACCAGGAGACGGCGGAAAATTCTGCAGAACAGGAGGCTCAGGAGCAAGAGTACTCGCAAAAACAGGAAACTACGCAACAATCATGCTACCAAGCAAGAAAGAGAGAATTTTCAACCTCAAGTGCAGAGCATGCATCGGAGTAATAGCAGGAGCAGGAAGACTAGAAAAGCCAATGCTCAAAGCAGGAGTCAAACACTTCAGAAAGAGAATGACGAACAAAAGGTGGCCAAACCCAAGCGCAGCAGCACAAAACGCAGTCGACCACCCATACGGAAACAAAAGAACAAGCAGAAAAGCAAAAAACAAATCAGTCGGCCACTTCGCACCACCAGGAAGAAAAGTCGGAAAACTATGGCCGCGAAGAACGGGCAGGGCAAAGTGATAAAACATGGCTAAAGAATTTTTTTACCACGGAAAAAGCGTACAAGACTTAACGAAAATGAGTATTGAGGAGTTCGCAAAACTGGTACCATCACGAGAAAGACGAAAAATAAACCGAGGCTTCACCGAAGTAGAGAAAAAACTGCTGGTGGACATGAAAGTCAGTCCAAAAGACGTCAAAACACACGCAAGAGACATGATAATACTCCCAGAAATGATAGGGAAAACAATCAAAGTATACAACGGAAAAGAATGGATGCAATTAATCATAGAGCCGGAATTGCTCGGGCACAGACTTGGAGAATTCGCACTCACAAGAAAACAAGTCAGGCACTCAGCGCCAGGAATCGGAGCAACCAAGAGCAGCGCATCGCTATCGGTGAGATAAATGGCATACGAATACTCAAAAAAAATGACAGAAAACAGCGCGAAAGCAGTAGGATTAGGCCTGCCAATCTCGCGAAAAGAAAGCATCAACATATGCAACTCAATAAGAGGAATGAACTTGCAAAAAGCCAAAAAATTACTGCAAGACGTCATAGCACTCAAGAGGCCAATAGCTTACACAGTATACAACGATGATGTAGGCCACAAAGCAGGAATGGCAGCAGGAAGATTCCCAGTAAGCTCGTGCGAACAAATACTATCCATACTTAAAAACGTGGAAGCGAACGCACAATTCAAAGGACTGAGCACTGGAAATTTGCTGATCAGACATGCAAATGCGCAAAAAGGACCAACAGCACACCACTTTGGCAGAAAGCGCACAAAAGCAAAAAGAACACACATAGAACTAATTGTTGAAGAAATCAAAAAAACAGAGGCAGTGAAGAAAGTTCGCCAGACATCCACGCCGAAAACAGAGGCAAAGAAATGATTGAACGCAAATTCATCGCAGAAAAAATGAAAGAACACGCAATACAGGAGTTCATCTCAGAGACACTCAAAAACGTAGGGCACTCGCACACCAAGCTGATGAGAACGCCCCTTGGAGAAAAAGTAATCATCTATGCGAGCAGGCCAGGACTAGTGGTAGGAAGAAAAGGAGAAAACATCAAGAAGCTCACCAACACGCTCAAAAAGAAATTCAACCTAGAAAATCCGCAAATAGAAATATCAGAAGTAGAACACCCAAACCTGGACGCACAAATCGTTGCAGAAAGAATAGCAAGCACGATAGAAAGATTTGGAATCAACAAGTTCAAAGCAATAGGACACAAAACAATGATGGACGTAATGGCAGCAGGCGCACTAGGAATAGAAGTCCTAATTTCGGGAAAAGTCCCAAGCCAAAGAGCAAAAACGTGGAGATTCAACTCAGGATACCTCAAAAAGTGCGGAAACATCGCAGTAGAGGGAGTCAAAAGAGCAAAAGCAGTCTGCATCATGAAAACAGGAGAAATAGGAGTCCAAGTGGCGATCATGACACCAGACGTCAAACTACCAGACGACATAGAAGTCGGCGCAAAACCAGCAGCAAAAGTTGAAGAGAAAAAAGAAGAAATGCCAAAGAAAGCAGAAAAGAAAACTGAGGAAAGTAAATGAAAGCAAAAGAACTGCGCGCAATGGGAGAACCCGAGCTCAAACAAAAAATGAACGAGCTTTACCGAGAACTCATGAAAGACAACGCGCAGGTAGCAACAGGAACAATACCAAAAAGTCCAGGCAAGCTACGACTTGCAAAAAAGACAATCGCGAGAATCAAAACAATCCTAACACAGAAGGAGACAGCGCTAAAAAGCGCAGTGCCCACAATGGAGGCAAAGAAATAAGCATGAGTGTCTGTGTAACGTGTGGCTTGCCAAAAGAGCTATGCGTTTGCGAAAGTATCGCAAAAGAAAGTCAAAAAATCATTGTCCGAATCGAGGCCAAAAAGTTCAACAAAAAATACACGATCGTCGAAGGAATTGACGAGAAGGAAATTGACCTTGACCAACTGGCGAAAAAGTTGAAAGCAACACTCGCCTGCGGAGGCACGATAAAGGACAACAAAATCGAGCTCCAAGGAGAGCACAAACAAAAAGTCAAGCAGATATTGATTGAAGCGGGATTCGCTCCTGAAACAATCATCGTCAAGTAGCATGGGTAACAACGTTATTCATGCGGAATGGATAGGCAAACACGCAAAGGTTGTGAAGGCCAAGAATCCCAGTCACGCCAACATCACAGGGGTGGTGGTTGACGAGACAAAAAATACGATAACAATCCAGACAGAAAAAGGCATTAAAAAAGTGCCGAAGCACGGAAGCGTGTTCAACATAAACGGACACGAGGTGCAGGGAGATGAAGTCCTTGCAGCTCCAGAAGAAAGAATCAAAATCAAGACGGAGTAAAAAAATGCAAACAATCAGAACCAGAGGAAGAACATTTACCGGAATCGTAGTAGAGGCCAGAATGCAGACAACGGCCACAGTAGAATGGCCAAGAAGAAAATACGTAACAAAATACGAGAGATACGAGAAAAGCAGAACGAGAATCAAAGCACACAACCCGCAAAACATAGACGCAAAGAAAGGAGATATAGTCAAAGTAATGGAATGCAGGCCAATAAGCAAGACAAAGCACTTCATAATCACGGAAAAACTCGGACACGAAAAACTGTTCGTAGCAAAACAAGAACTCATTGAAGAATCAAGAGTCAAGAAGGAAAAACCAGAGGGAAAAAATGAAAGCAGTTAAAGCAAGCCTTACAAGAGGACTCCCACACACAGCAAACGTGCTAGCATGCGACAACAGCGGGGCAAGAATACTTAGAATCATCAGCGTAAGAAACGCAAAAACCGTTAAAGGAAGAAAACCAACAGCGACGATCGGCGATTACGTTATGTGCTCAGTTGTTGAAGGCAAGCCGGAAATGAGAAAAACGGTAGTCCCGGCAATCATAGTAAGACAAAGAATGCCGTACAGAAGACTAGACGGGACACGAGTAAGATTCGAAGACAACGCAGCAGTCGTAATCAAAGACGACCTGGGCAACCCAAAAGGAACAATGATCAAAGGACCAATCGCAAAAGAAGCAGCAGACAGATGGCCACTAGTGGCTAAAATCGCGAGCATTGTAATATGAATGACATGAAGTGGAGCACAACCTGGAGCGGAAGCAAGAAGCCGACAAAACAGCGCAATTACGTACGCAATGCGCCATTACACATAAGAAATACATCACTAGGAAGCCATTTGTCAAAAGACCTTAGAGACAAGCTCAAGCACCGATCATTACGAGTAAGAAAAGGAGACAAGGTAAAAGTCATGCGAGGACAATACAAAGGCAAAACAGGAACAGTAGACAGAATAGACACCAAAAACGCCCGAATATACATAACTGGCGTTGAATTCACAAAGAAAGATGGAAGCAAATCAATGTACCCAGTAAAACCATCAAAACTTTTGATACAAGAATTACATTCAGACAAGAGAAGACTAGGTGAACAGAAATGAGCAGACATCTAAAAGCATACGCGGCACCAAAAAGCTGGACAATCCTCAGAAAAGTACACAAATGGATACTAAGGCCGCAACCAGGAGCACACCCACTAGAACGCTCACTGCCGATCGGACTGCTGCTGAAGAATTTAGGATGCGCGCAGACAAAGAAAGAAGTCAAGAAAATCATCAACGACAAAGCAGTAAAAGTAAACGGAACAATCGTAAAAGACATGCACTACGGAACAGGGTTCATGGACGCAATACACATCAAACCAAACATAAACCTCCGGTGCACTCTAGACAAAAAAGGAAGATTACAATTCATAAACGCAACAGAAGCAGAAATGAACAAAAAACTATGCAGGATAACAAAGAAAACACCAGTCAAAGCAGGAAAAATACAGATAAACTTCTCAGATGGCAGAAACATACTCGTAGACAAAAACACGTATGCAACAGGAGACTCACTGCTCCTTGAAGTACCAAGCCAAAAAGTCATAGAGCACTTTGCACTCGCAAAAGGAAATACAGTATTCATCACAAGCGGACGCCACATTGGAACAATCGGCACCTTATACGACGCAAAAGAAGGCAAAATATGGTGCACGAAAGACAAAGAAAAAGTTGAAACTCTCAAAAAATTCGCTTTCGTAATAGGAAAAGACAAGCAGGCATACAAACTATGAACCCAATGCAGCAGCCCAGGATAGAGAAGGTCACGCTCAACGTAGGAGCAGGAAAAGACCAGAACAGACTAGAAAAAGGAGTAGCAGTACTCAAAATGATAACAGGAATAGACCCGATTAAAACAGTAACACAAAAAAGAATCCCAACATGGGGGCTAAGACCTGGACTCCCAATTGGATGCAAGCTCACACTCAGAAAACACAAAGCAGTAGAAATACTCAAAAGACTGCTTGACGCAAAAGACAAAAAACTCCTGCCAGGACAATTCGACAACGCAGGAAACATCAGCTTCGGAATCCACGAATACATCGACATACCGGGCATAACTTATGACCCGAAAATAGGAGTCCTAGGACTGCAAGTATGCGTAACCCTGGAAAAACCGGGATACAGAATAAAAAAACGCAGACTAGAACAAAAGAAAATACCGAAAAAACACATGATAACAAAAGAAGAAGCAATGAGTTTCATGCAAAAAACCTTCGGAATAAGAATAGGTGAACAGGCATGACAACAAAAGACTGGAAAAAAGCGTTCAAACAGCTCAAAGCAAAACCGATCAAGATGAAGAAATACATCAAGCACAACGCACCAAAAGTGCGAGCAACCGGCCAAGCCCTCAAAAGATGCACAAGATGCGGCAGATTCGGGGGACACATATCAAAATACGGCATTGACGTATGCAGGTGCTGCTTCAGAGAAATAGCAACGAGCATCGGATTCAAAAAATATAGTTAGGAGGAAAAATGTTAAACGACCCATTAGCAAACGTGATGTCAGCAATCCTCACATATGAGAAAACCGGAAAGAAAGAACTACTCATACATCCAGTCAGCAAAACAATAAGACGGGTGCTCGCAATAATGCAAGAGCGCGGATACACAGGAGCGCTAGAAGAAATAAGCGAAGGCAGAGGAGGATTTGCAAAACTAAACCTCCTAGGAAACGTAAACCTGTGCGGAGTCATCAAGCCAAGATTCTCAATCAAGACAGACGGCTTCCTCAAGTTTGAGAAAAGATACCTGCCAGCAAACGGAGTAGGCATACTCATTTTAAGCACGCCAGAAGGATTCATGACACATGAACAGGCAAGAGAAAAAGGATACGGAGGAAGGCTAATCGCCTACTGCTACTAAATGAAGCCAGGGCTCCAAGAACAAGTACAACTGCCGAGCGGAGTAACGGCAACACTGGCAGTCGACAAAATGACGGTCAAAGGACCAAAAGGAGAGGTCGCAAGAATACTGAAAGACCCGCAATTGAACATCAAAGTAGAAGGAGACAAAATAACATTCGCATCCGCAAAGGGCACAAAAAGGCAAAAAAGAGTGATGAACACATTCATAGCACACCTCAACAACATGATGCTAGGCGTACAAGAACCCTACAAGTACGTGCTGAAAATATGCAGCGGGCACTTTCCAATGAACGTATCAATAAGCGGAGAACAAATGCTAGTCAAAAACTTCCTCGGAGAAAAAAGCCCACGCACTCTAAAACTAAAAAAAGGTGTCAGCGTAAAAATTGAAGGAGATATAATAACAGTCGAAAGTTCAGATAAAGACCTTGCAGGATCAATGGCAAGCGATATTGAACTTATCACCGCAAAAAGCAACAGGGACTTAAGAGTATTCCAAGATGGAATATACATGATAGAAAAGGCTGGGGTCAAAATATTCGAATCATGACAACAAAAAAACTACTCGGACTGAGAAAACAAATCAACGCAAAAAGGCCGAAATTCAGACAGCAAGACTCTCATAAAAGAAAAGAAATAGTCTCTGCATGGAGAAGGCCAAAAGGAATGCACAGCAAGATGCGACATGGAGTCTGGGGCAGGCCGGCAAGCGTGAATGTAGGCTACAGAGGACCAGTAGAAGTAAGAGGAATGCACGTTAGCGGGCTAATGCCAGTGTTAGTAAACACGGTATCCGAATTAACAAACTTTGACGCAAAAACACACGGGGCAATACTCGGCCACATAGGCGGAAAAAAGAAAGTAGACGTGCTAACAGTATGCAAACAAAAAGGCATCACAGTACTTAATGTCAAATCTGTTGATGAGACAATACAAACGCTCAAGGACATGGTAACCGCAAGAAAAACGGCGAAGAAAGAAGCAAATATGTCAAAAGCGGCAAAGCAGAAAACCGTTCCAAAACCAGAGCCAAAGAAAGAAGAAGCGCCAAAAACCAAGGAAGAAGAAAGAAAAGAAGCAGAAAAAGTAATGATACAGAAGGAATAAAATGGAACTACAAAAACGACTAGCAGGACAAATATTCAGATGCGGACCAAGACGAGTGCGATTGGACCCAGAAAAACTCTCAGAAGTAAAAGAAGCCATAACAAAATTTGACATAACAAGACTAATCAAAAAAGGAATCATCAGAAGAGTGCAGGTAAAAGGAGTCAGCAGAGCAAGAGCAAAACACAACAGAATACAAAAACGAAAAGGAAGACAATCGGGACACGGCTCAAGAAAAGGAAAATCGACCGCAAGACAAAACCCGAAAGATGTCTGGATAATGAACGTTAGAGCGCAAAGAGAACTAATAAAGAAATTACGATCAGGTCAGCACATTGACAAACCATCATTCAGAACGCTATACCGAAAGGTAAAAGGCGGATTTTTTAGAAGCACGAAACACATCAAAATCTACATAGAAGAACAGGACATGGTGAAGAAGAAATAAAATGGCAAGCATCTACACAGTAAAATACCGAAGGAAAGCGGAAGGAAAAACGGACTACAGGAAAAGAATGAAGCTATTGCTAGGCAGCAAGCCAAGAATTGTAGTAAGAAAAAGCCTCAAACACATGACATTACAAATAATAGAGTTTGAACCAAAAGGCGACAAAGTAGTCCTCACAGCAAGCACGAAAGAACTAGCAAAACACGGCTGGAAAGGCAATACCTCAAACACAAGCGCAGCATACCTAGCAGGCTTGCTACTCGCAAAGAAAGCAAATAAGAAACTAGTATGCGTGCTCGACATCGGACAGTACACAAGCGTCAAAGGAAGCATACTATACGCAGCAGCACAAGGAGCCAACGATGGCGGAATGCAAATCCCAATGTCAAAAGAAGTAGTTCCATCAATGCAGAGAATAAGAGGAGAACACGTGGCAAGCTACGCAAAAACGCTCAAGGCAAACAAAGACAAATACCAAAAACAATTCAGCAAATACCTCAAAACAGGCCTTGACCCAGAAACACTACCACAGCATTTCGATCAAGCCAAAAAATCAATAGGTGGACAATGAGCGAACTCAAAAAACCAGCAGAAGCAGTAATTATCCCGGCCAAGCCAGAGGAAGAAGAAAAACTTGAAGTTGAAAAAGACGTAATCACGGAACTTCCAGAAATAGAAGCGGAAACGAAACCAAAAGTCACGATAGACATAGAAGGCTGGGTGCCAAAAACAGAACTGGGAAGAAAAGTCAAAAGCGGAGAAGTAACCGATATAGACCCAGTACTAGACAGCGGAATACCAATCCTAGAACAACAAATAATCGACGTATTAATGCCAAACTTGCAATCAGAATTGCTAATGATAGGACAAAGTAAAGGAAAGTTCGGAGGAGGTTCAAGAAGAATCTTCAAACAAACACAAAAGAAAACACCAGAAGGAAACAAGTCAAGCTTTGCCTGCATGGCAGTCGTAGGAAACAGCGACGGATACGTAGGAATAGGCTACGGAAAGAGCAAAGATACTGTACCAGCAAGAGAAAAAGCAATCAGAAACGCAAAACTGAGCCTTTTCAAAATCAGGCGAGGAGCGGGCAGCTGGGAAGACGCAACAAGCGAACCGCACAGCATACCATGGACAGTCCAAGGAAAATGCGGATCAGTCAAAGTCATACTCATGCCAGCACCAAAAGGAAAAGGACTGGTCGTAGAGAGAGAATGCGCCAAAATATTGAAACTGGCAGGCATTGAAAATATCTACAGTAAATCATTCGGACAAACAAGATCAAAAGGAAACATGATAGAAGCATGCATAAATGCACTAAAAAAGTTAAGCACGTTCAAACCAAGACCGGAAAACATCAAAAACGTCTACATGATTGAAGGAATGAAACAATGAAACTCGCCATAGTAAGAATACGCGGAGACACGAGGAAAACGTACACAGTAAGCGACACGTTCAACCAATTAGGACTCTTCAAGAAAAACCATTGCGCAATAGTAGAAGACACGCCAAGACTAAAAGGAATGCTCAAAATAATAGCGCCCTTTGCAACATGGGGCCCGATAGACGAAAAAACAATGGAGCTACTTAAGAAAAAAGGCGACAAAGTATGCGCATTAAGCCCTCCAAGAAAAGGATACGGAAGAAAAGGAGTAAAAGTTCCATTCAAAATGAAAGGAGCATACGGAAACAGGGCGGAAAAAATCAACGACCTACTCACGAGGATGATGTAAGATGGTAGTCAACAAGAGAAAAAAATCCAGCAGAAAACAAGGCTCAAGCACACACGGCTGGGGAAAAAACAAGCACAGAAACTCAGGCTCACGAGGCGGGTACGGAAACGCCGGAACAGGAAAAAAAGCGGACACCAAAAAACCCAGCATATGGGCAGATGATTACTTCGGAAAATACGGATTCGTAAACAGAAACGCAACGAAAGTAACTGCCATCACCTTAAGAGACGTTGACGACAGAATACCGCACTGGATAAAAGAAAAAAAAGCAAAACAGGAAGCAGGAATAATAATAGTAGACTTGAAAAAACTAGGATATGACAAGCTGCTCAGCACTGGAAAACTCACAAGAAAAGTAAAAATCACAGTACCAACAGCAGTTGCAAACGCTGCAGAAAAAATCAAAGCAGCAGGCGGCGAGCTGGTGGTGGGTAAATGAGTCTTTTAGACAAAATACTATCAAACCTTCCAGAAGTCTCCCACCCAACCCAAAAAAAACTTTCATTCAAAGAAAAGCTCAAATGGACAGGCATAATTCTCGTACTATTCTTCATAATAGGACTAGTTCCATTATTCGGACTAGGACAAAACGCACTACAAAGATTTGAGTTATTGTCAATCATTCTAGGCGCAAGCTTTGGAAGCATAATATCACTAGGAATCGGACCAATAGTTACAGCAAGCATCGTATTACAATTACTGAACGGAAGCGGACTAATAAAGTTTGATTTACAAACAAAAGAAGGAAAACAACGATTCCAAGGAATACAAAAAGTGCTCGCATTCTTCTTCGTAGTATTCGAAGCCTTCATATACGTCTTCATGGGAGGACTAGCGCCACCAGAAGCACTAACAGGAAGCGCACTATACTTCCAACTAGAACTACTCCTCGTATTCCAATTGATACTTGGAGGAATACTAATCATGTTCATGGACGAAGTAGTCAGCAAATGGGGATTCGGCTCTGGACTAAGCTTGTTCATCGCAGCAGGAGTCTCACAATCACTATTTATCAGAATATTATCACCACTGCCATCACCAACAAACCCAGGAATAGCAACAGGAGCACTGCCAGCATTATTCCAGAGTTTAGCAGCAGGAGACCCACAAACCGCAATGCTAATGCTCGCAGGAATACTATCGACAGCACTAATATTCGTAATAGCAGTCTACGCACAAGCAATGAAAGTAGAAATACCCTTGTCCTTTGGAAGAGTAAGAGGCCACGGAATCAGATGGCCACTAAACTTCATCTACACGTCAAACATTCCAGTAATATTGATCAGCGCACTGCTCGCAAACGTACAACTATGGGCAAGACTACTACAAAACTGGGGCTACCCACTACTCGGAACATTCGCAGGAAATGCGCCAGCAACAGGACTAGTAGCATGGATATCACCACCAGACATAGTAGGAAGCGCAATAAGAGGAGGATTAACACTAGGAACAGTCATGCAAGGACTCGCGTACACTTTATTTTTGACAGTAGGGGCAGTCGTCTTCTCATGGTTCTGGGTGCAAACAAGCGGAATGGACGCGAGAAGCCAAGCAAAACAAATCATGTCATCAGGACTACAAATCCCGGGCTTCAGAAAAGATGAAAGAGTGCTAGAAAGATTACTACAAAGGTACATTACTCCATTAACAATAATGGGAGCAATAGTGGTAGGAGTGCTATCAGGCATAGCAGACGTAAGCGGAGCACTAACAAACGGAACATCACTATTACTGAGCGTCATGATAATCTACAGATTATACGAAGATATCGCACGCCAACACCTAATGGATATGAACCCAATGATGCGTAAATTCATGGGAGGATAAATGGGATTCTTCGACTCATTTCTAGACTCAGCACTCGGCTTTATGCTAAACTGGAATCCAACAACAGCAATACTTGTTATTTCTCTCGCAATCTCAGTTTTGATTGTAGTCATCTACAAACTGATGACCGACCAGACGGAAATGAAACGCCTAAAAGACCAGCTCAGCGATTACCAGAAAAAAATGAAGGCAGAGAAAGGCGATCCAGAAAAACTCATGAAACTGCAAAAAGAAGCGATGAGCACAAACATGCAATACATGGGCAAAAGCATGAAGCCAACATTCATCACGTTTATACCAATACTATTAATTTTTGGCTGGATGAACGCGCACTTCGCATACGAGCCATTAACGCCAGAACAAGAATTCACACTAACAGCCCTAATGGAAAAAAACGTTCAAGGAACCGCGAGCATAACAGTGCCGGAAGGCCTTGAGGTAATTGGAGAAGGCACAAAAGAAATAACAAACGAAGCAGTGTGGTTCAAGCTCAAAGGCGAGGAAGGAGAATACTTTGCAACAATAGCCAGCAATGGACAAGAAATAGACAAGAAGATAATTATTACAACAGCGCCAAAATATGCTTCCGTAATTGAAACTTACAAAAGCGACGTTTTCAAGTCAGCACAGCTAGGCAACAACCAGTTGAAAGTTATCTGGAAGCTAAGCTGGATCTGGGTCTATATTATATCGGCAATCGTGTTCAGCATGGTGTTGAGAAAAGCGTTAAAAGTGTATTAACTTCCATATATAAAACAATTCTTTTCTATCGACGATTAACCCCCTTTCATATATAAATCAAAAGGTATTTAAACAAAACACCCTTTTTAAACACTAAATCAGGGGGTAATATCATATGGCAAAGAAAGTCGTAAAAACTTCTCCACGAGAAATAAAAGTAGTTAACATAGTAGTCAGCGCATCACTAGGACATGACATACCGCTGGAAAAAATGGCAGCAACACTCTCAAACACGGAATACAACCCAGAACAATTCCCAGGACTTGTCATACGCATTAAAGAGCCTAAAACATCAGCACTGATCTTCAGCTCAGGCAAAATTGTCTGCACTGGCGCCCGCACGATGGCAAACGTGCACGAAAGCATCCGCAAAATCATCAAATCACTTGAAAAAATCAACGTCAAAATCAAGGACTTCCCAGAAGTCAAGATCCAAAACATCGTTGCAGCAGGAAGCGTTGGAATGGCCCTGAACTTGAACGTTTTGGCAATGAAACTAGAAAACACAGAATACGAGCCAGAACAATTCCCAGGACTAGTGTATAAATTGCCAGAACTGAAAGCAACATTCTTG
>CAZDUA010000005.1:0-28113 GCA_964508495.1 uncultured Methanosarcinales archaeon
GTTGCAGTAGCAGTTGCAGTTGGAGTAGGGGTTGGTGTTGGAGTAGGAGTAGGCGTAGGAGTAGGAGTAGGGGTCGGAGTAGGAGTAGGGGTATCTGTGGGCGTAGGAGTTGGTGTTGGTGTCGGGGTATTAGTAGGTGTAGGAGTTGGAGTCGGAGTATTACAAAGAGGAGCTCCCGTAGGCGCTGGTCCTGTAGTACAAAACCCAGCTACACACTGATCCCCAATACAACCTGCCAGGGAAGAACAATCACAACCCTCAGGACTGCATGGCGACCCGCACTGCGGAGTTATAGCAGAAGGTTCATAAGAAACCTGTCCCGTCGGAGAAAAACCAAAGAACGCTCTAAACCCGTCAGCAATCCAAGAAAAGAAAGCCGAAAAGAATCCCTGCGAATCTTGAGGATCACTATTTTCTGCAGCAACACTAGAAACAAGCATCAAACATAGAGCCATTACTACTAGAACTGTAACAAATCCTCTTACCAACGGCTCTTTCTTCACTATTGTTCCCTAACAAACAAGGGCGACTTCCAAAAACCCCTTTTATGAAGCGTTACTATATCACAACTATTTAAAAACATTGGGGTTTACAAAAAGTGTAAAGGCCAAAAATGAAATTTTTATAAACAAAACACGAATTACTAGAACAATATGCAAGCAATAATAATGGCAGCAGGAGCTGGAACAAGACTCAAACCATTGACAGACACCATACCAAAAGCAATGGTGCCAATAAACGGCAAGCCAATACTCCAACTAATAATAGAACAGCTCAAAACGACAGGCGTGAAAGACGTCGTAATAATCGTCCACTACCTAAAAGATAAAATCATAGATTACTTCGGCGACGGCAAAAAACTCGGCGTCAAGATAACGTACGTGGAACAAAAAGAGCTAAAAGGCTCAGCAGACGCAATACTAAAAGCACAACCATACATAAAAGATGACAGATTCTTCGCAATAGCCTGCGACTCACTATTTGAAACAAGCCTGCTAAAAAGACTCCTCGCACACAAATCAGAAGGAGTATTCACCTGCACAGAAGTAGAAGACGGCAGAAGATACGGAATACTCATAACAAAAGGGCCAAAAGTAATACAAATAATTGAAAAACCAGAACACCCGCCAACAAACCTCGCAAACCTAAGCGTGTACATACTCCCAAAGAAAGTCTTTGCCGCATGCAAAGCAGTAAAACCGGGACCAAGAGGAGAATTATGGCTTCCAGAAGCGATACAAATGCTCATAGAACAAGGCGTTGATTTTGAATACGAAATCTGCAACCACATACTCGACATCGGAACACACGAACAACTAGCAGAAGCGCAAGACTTGGCGAGAAAATTAGGACTTTAAGAAATATTTAAATACAAACTAATATTAATTCTAATAAAAGAGGCATCGCCGAACAAAGTTCGTCGGGTCTCTTTTTTAACTTTGTCAAAAAAGAGGCCGTGTGAAAAAAATATTATTAATTGCAGCATTGCTCATTCTAACAGCAACACCTGTCTACGCACAAGCTCCAAGCTGGTTCGCAATACTATTCAGAGGGTGCGCAGACTCAGACAGCGGACCAACAAACCCAGACTTTCCAGTTCCATTCATAGAACAAAATGGAGTGGCAAGAGACAAAACAGGTATTTACTACGACGCTTGCATCAATGAAGAAGGAGAAAAAACGAAAACCAGCACAAAAATAAGAGAATACTTCTGCAAAGACAGAAAAGTAACATACAGGGAATACGAATGCCCAAAATACGATTATGATGGGTGCTTTGACCCAGAAAATAAAAAAGGAGCAGCATGCGTCAAAAAACAAAGACTTCTATGCGGAAACGGCATTATAGACTTCTTTGAACTATGCGATCCGCCAGCAACACCATGCATAACGCTGTTAGGAACTCCAAGCATTTGCGACAATAACTGCAACTGTCCCGACTTGTGCGGAAACGGCGCAAAAGACCCAGGAGAACAATGCGACCCGCCAGGAGGACCATGCAAAACACCAGCAGGACTGCCAGGAATATGCAAAGGCGACTGCAAATGCCAGCCATTACCTCCGCCACAAAACACTTGCGGAGACTTAGTACTCGGAGCAGGAGAAATGTGCGATCCTCCAGGAATAGCGTGCAAAGACGCATTCGGAAAACCAGGAACTTGCGATCCATTATGCCAGTGCAAAGCAAAAGAAGATAAAAAGCCAAAGTGCGGAAACACAATCCTAGAAGCAGGAGAACAATGTGAAGCGCCAGGAGACAAATGCATAGATGATTCAGGACTTGATGCAATTTGCTCAAAAACCTGCACGTGCAAAGCAACAAGAATACCGACATGGTGCGGAAACCAACGAGTAGACGCCTGGGAAGACTGCGAGCCACCAGGAAGCCCATGCAAGAAAGGCAATGATTTAGGAATATGCACGGACGCGTGCAAGTGCAAAACATACATAACAACGCCAAGCTGTGGAGACCAAAAAGTTGACAGAGGAGAAGCATGCGACCCACCGGGAAGCCCAGCACCACAATGCCCACCAATACTATTGCCAAACGGAGGATGCGGATTCCCAGTATGCACTGACAATTGCAAATGCCCAGAAGGCAGGCCGTGCGACACAACAGGACAAGGAACAGCAATAGGAGTAATACCAGGAGGGCAAACTCAGCCAACGCCCACACCAAAAAGCTGTGAAGAACTCTGCAAGGAAAGAGGACTGACAACACAACAACAAGACTTCGGCCAGTTCATACTATCACAATTACAACAATACAGGTGCGTAAGCGGGGCGAGCATCAAAATGAAAGGAACCCTCACCCTGTCAGGCGAAGGATTCCAATGCAAATGCTATTCCAAAGACAACCCTGAATTAATAGTCAACCAAGAAAAACCAATATGCGACACTCCATGCGGAAGAGTCCCATGCGACGGCTCAGCACAATGCCCATGCCCAGGAAAAGAAAACTGCGTACTAACAGCAACCTGCACATGGGGAGGCTGGAAAATGCAAAACGGAAGGCCAGTCCCAGTACTAGGCGCACAATAATAGTTCTTAAAGCAAAACAAGCCAGAATAAAGCTTCTTCAAGTTTTATCAAGTATTAAATGGCCCTTTTCTAAAGTTGTTTGAAAGCATACTTAAGAACAAAATTCACCATATACCTCTTTGACAATCATAAACCGCCACAAGAATTCCCGGCGGAGCGGAGGCAGGCAGCCTCCGCTTCATAATCACATCATGTCGGAAATTTGCTGAGATCATATTACGATACTCCAAATTTCCGATCACCTCGGAAATCCACGATTTCCGACGCCTCGCAAGTTCCCGCGCAAAATAACTAATTCTAACGCGGGAACTATTCTTTCATCTTAGGCAAAACAAAATACGCAAAACCAGCAATAAGAATGATTAATACCCAAAACAAACGCCAAGTGATAAAACTAATACCAACAAGAACTAACAAAAGAACACACGCGATGACGCCTACGAGCCCCAAAGATTTCTTAAGATTCATTTTGCCTTGTTTACTGCGGTTATAGCAACCTCAATTTGTTTTGCATCAGGCTGTCTCGTGGTTAATTTTTGCGTCCACAAACCAGGAAGAGTAAGCCATCTCAAACATTTATACTTAGCGCTGAATTTTAGCAGCTCATAAGAAATACCTGCAACAACAGGAACAAGTACGATTCTGGCAGGCACGTTAATGTACCAGTGAGGAGTCCTGATAAGAGAGAATAAAATAATGCTAACGGCAACAACGTATAACAATAAACTAGTACCGCACCTTGGATGTTCAGGCGGGAATTTCTTAACATTCTTAACATTCAAAGCGAGCTTGTGCTCATAACAATGCACAGACATGTGCTCAGCGCCATGATATTGGAACATCCTCCTAACATCAGCCATCAAACCAATAACGGCAAGGTACAAAAAGAAAACCAACAATCGCAAAACACCATCAACAATGCCAAAAGTAACCGTCTGAGGGTCGAAAAAGAACTTAGAAGCATAATAAGGCAGCAAAATGAAAAGACCAATAGTCAAAAGTATCGCCATGCCAAACGCGATAACCCACTCCTTAAAGCCCAACTCCTCCTCCTCGCCCTGCTGGTTAGAACTCCAAGTCAAAGCCTTAATTCCCACGACCATCATTTCAAACAACTGAATGACGCCGCGCACAAAAGGCAAATTCAAAATCCTATACTTCTGAACTAACGAAACATGCCTTACACGCCTGGAAACAATCTTGCCACTGGGAGTACGAGCAGCCATGGCAACAGCATCAGGAGACTTAATCATAACACCCTCGATAATGGCTTGGCCTCCCAACGGTTTCATATCTCCAACACCTCGCCAGGCTCCAAAATTTTAACCGGAACTTTAGAAAGCTCACTGAACAACAAAGCATCATCACGAGTGCCAACATGAGCGCCCCAATGAATAGGAATCGCTAATTTTGCGCCAATCTTTTGCACAATTTCCGCTGCTTCTTTAGGACCAGCAGTATAAGTGCCACCCACTGAAATAAGAACAACATCAGGGTTCATTCCTTCCAACTGCGGGAAAAAATCAGAATCGCCCATAAAATAAACCATCTTCTTCTCAGCAAGAACGGCAAAACCAACCGCGTTTTCCTTCGCATGAGAATGGTTCCTCTGATCAACATGAGGATTTGCTACAGGCATGCCAACAACCTCAACACCATCAAACACTTTACTTTCTCCAACATTCAAAACACTGCAAGGAAAAATTTCTCTTGCAACATCAGCAGTACCAAGAATATGAGTACCATCATGAGAAGCACGCCTGACTTTACTAACACTGCAATGGTCAAAATGAAAACTAGAAACAAGAACAATAGTGCCGGGAGTATACCATTCATCAAGACCCGCATACGGGTCAATGTAAATGACATTTTCACCTGTCAAAAGCTTAACAGAAGAATGGCCAAACCAGGTCAAACGCATGAATGCTCAAGGTTGCCCATCTTATATAAATGTTACCTGCCAAGAACAAAAAATTCTAAAAAATAAAAAAATTATTTCTTGCTCAAAGCCCAAGCGCCAGGACCTGAAAGCCACAGCGACACAAGACCTGACAAGATGACTACGTTATTTATTGCGACCTGCATGTCAGATACCACGATGGCAACAAACATCACAATTGCCAAAGGAATAGTCGTCCACTTAAGCTGGAAGCCAGTCAAAACAGCAACTCCACATAACAGTTCAACTATAATCAACAGCCACGTCCAAAAAGCAGGACCTGGAAAACCCATACCCTCAAGCATTCCAACAACCAGCGAAGGGTCCATCAACTTCATAATACCGGCGAACACAAAAATACCGCCGACACCAATCCTTAACGCAAACGGTCCGAATTCTTTCATATCAAACCACCTCAACAAGGAGAACAAATAATCCATTAATAAAGATTATTGCACTGCAAACTTTATAAAGAAGGCAAGAGTTACTGATGGTATGCAATTCCAGCGCATAAAAGGGGCTGAGGACTATTATCCAAGAGAAGAAGCACAACAGAAAAAGATAGCTGAAGCGCTATCAGAACAAGCGCGCAAGTTCGGATTCCAACAAGTCAGCACGCCAGCAATAGAGACAATCAAACTATTAACAGCAAAAAGCGGGGAAGACGTCAAACAACAAATATTCGTTCTGGAAAAGAAAGGAAGCGAAGAGCTAGGATTACGATTTGATTTAACAGTCCCAATGACGAGAATGTTCGTCTCCAAACAAAAAGAATTGCAAAAACCAGTCAAATGGTACCAAATAGCGCCAATGTGGAGATACGAAGCACCACAAGCAGGAAGACAAAGAGAGTTCACACAACTATCAGTAGAATTGTTTGGCTCGGACAAGCCAGAAGCAGACGCAACATGCATCAACCTAATGATAGCATGCTTTGAAAGCTTCGGATTAACCAGCAAAGACATCAAAATCAAGATTAACAATAAAAAATTATTGGAAGGACTGCTTCTCGAAATAATAACACAAGAACAAATGCCAGAAGTAACACGATTAATTGACAAATCAACAAAAATAGGAGAAGTGGAATTCACACAAGAACTCAAAAAAATAGGAATAGAAGCTCAGAAAATCGAAGTCATCAAAAAAATAACAAAAATACAGGGCGGACCAGGAAGCCTAGAGAAAATAAAAGAGCTAAAGCCAAACGAACTAGCATTACAAGGACTAACAGAACTGGAAAACACGCTCAAATACGTCAAAAAAGAATACATTGTTGTCGACTTAAGCATCGCGCGCGGACTAGCGTATTACACTGGAAATGTCTACGAATGCTTTGACAAAGAAGGAAAATACCGAGCACTAGCAGGCGGAGGAAGATACGACCAGCTAGTAGAACTATTCGGCGGAGAAAACACGCCAGCAACAGGATTCGCCATAGGAACAGCAACGCTCACATTACTATTACAGGATAAAGGATTAATGCCAAACACAGAAATCGGGCCAGAATATTACATCGCGCCAGTCAACGAAGAAATGATACCAAAAGCAATGGAAATAGCGGCAACACTCAGAAAGAAATATTCAGTCGATATAGACTTAATGAGAAGAAAATTAGTCAAACAGTTCGAATACGCAAACTCCATAGGAGCCAAGAAAATAATAATTGTTGGAGAAAAAGACCTCAAAGAAGGAAACGTGACAATTAGAGAGCTCGCGACCGGTAAGGAAGAGAAGACCCCCCTGAACAAGATTCTACAACATTAACGTTAAACACGCTCTCATAATCAAAATCAATCATTTCAACATTCAACTTAATCTCTGAAACTTCAGGCACAATCGCGCTTAATTGATAAGTGCTAAACGCAAAAACGCAGGCTAACAACAACAAAACCACAAGACCAAAAGTTTCACTCATACACTTTAAGAAAAACAACTTCAAAGAAAAAGCTTTCTATTGAACAGCATAAGAAGATTCAGGAATGGGCGCTACAACAGGAATCTTGCCTGAATATTTTCTTTTATCATGATAAGAGCCCTTATTCTGGGCAGCAACCAACAGTTCGCCGAGAGAAACCTCATCAGGAGGACTATATTTCGCATGGCCAATCCTCAAATCAGAAGAAAAAGGAGCACTGGCAAGCTGTTCCAATTTTTCCACAACAACATGACTTGTGTCTAGCTCAACAATAACGCCAATATTTCTAGTAGTAACACTCCTGCCACCAACAAGCTGGCAGATGTAATTAATATCGCCCTCTTTCACCTCAATATAAACAAGAGAGAAAGGCTTTTGTTCCTCAATCAGATTGCGAATCTCAGAAGGAAAAGAAACTTTACGCGGAACCACACTCGGCTCCACTTTTTTAGAGGGAGGTGCCCGTGAAAAATGATACCATGCCATAGTCATCACCGTTAAAACTTGTAATCTTTCTTAAGCTCAAAATAAGCAGACAACAACTTATCAACATCACTGCCCTTGCTCATGCCGTCAGCAATATTCAACCTAATACCTGCGGCCAAATCATCAGCGGCCTTTCTCTGCAAGTCCTCAAACCTGTCACCATGAGAATAACGCGCAACGCCAACCACACCATAACTGCCCGCAATCTTTGAAGCAGTCTCAACATCACAAGAAAGCAAAGCGCCAACCTTGCCATTCACGACACCAATAACATTAGTCTGAACAACATCATTAGTCTTCAAATGCTCTTTAATACCTGCCATATCAGCGTTATCGAACAACACATAAGTCAAAGACGACAGCTGATGCGCATTGTCAAAAGTCAAATCAGCAACAAGAGTTTTTGTATTGACACGCTCCTTCAAATAATCAGCAGTCAACAAACCATAAACACGGTCAACACGCCTTCCAAGTTCTTCAGCCGCAGGAGCAGAAATCGCGTTAAACACATGAGGAGCCTCGCCATTCGGGCTACCCAATATGATAGAAAGACCAAGTTCCACTTGGTCCTTATCTTCCTTCCCAGCTAACCGGGATATCTCTTCAAGCTGTAATTCTGTCATAACTGTCTCTGTAATTTAAATTTAAATAAAAAAATTAAAGCATCTCAATGCCGAGTTCGTCATTGAGGCGTTTGGACTGAGGGCTTGCCCTTCTAGGATCGCTCTTGCCAAGGATCCATGGTGAAGAGACACCTGTGATGATCGTCATAACCATCAATTTGCCCTTCATGTCCTCGCTAACACGAGCTCCCCAGATAACGTTCGCATCCTCATCCATCTCTGTGGTTACTAATTCTCCAACCTGGTTAATCTCTTCCAGCGTCATATCCGGACCGCCCCAGACATGAATCAAAGCACCAGTCGCGCCCTTGTAAGAAATGTCCAACAATGGGTTAGCTAATGCTCCCTTCACTGCTTCTTCAACTCTGTTGTTTGTATCGCTGCTGCCTACACCGATAGCAGCAACTCCGCCATTAGTCATAATGGCTTTAACGTCAGCATAGTCAAGGTTGACAAGAGACGGAACAGCAATAGTTTCAACAATACCCTTAATCATCGTCGAGACAAGCTCGTTCGCAACAGCGAAAGCCTGCTGGATAGGCAAGTTACCTGCAATCTGGACAAGCCTGTTGTTGTCAATAACGACAACCGTGTCAGAAACCTGTCTTAACTGCTGTAATCCAAACTCTGCCTTGTCAATTCTAGCTCTCTCAATACCGAAAGGCATTGTAACAGTGCCAATAACTATGGCACCCATCTCCTTTGCAACACTTGCAACAACAGGAGCAGCACCAGTACCAGTGCCTCCTCCCATACCTGCACAGACGAAAACCATGTCTGAGCCTCGGAGAGTTTCCTTAATCTGCATCAAAGATTCCTGAGCTGCCTCAGCACCCTTCTGCGGGAAACCGCCACAGCCAAGACCTCTAGTAAGCTCCTTACCAATCATGAACTTTTTGTCACCCTCAGAAATATCGACGTGCTGCTTGTCAGTGTTAATAACAATAATCTCAGCACCCTTGATTCCTTTCTTGTACAACCAGCTGACCATATTGTTGCCAGCTCCACCAACTCCAATCACCTTAATACTTGCCTGCCCGAAATCGTAGCTCTCTTGCTTGGGCATCGTTTCTTGTGCCAATGCGCTTTTTACTAGGAAATCCATGTTCTGTCTACCTCCATCCTTTTGAAAAGGAAAATGAAAGGCCCTCCAGTTCTTTGTGGGTTTTGGGGGGTGGTTTATGGGAAAGAAACAGTGGAGAGCCCCTATGATTATGCCTCTTTTTTCCCTCGCTTGCATCAACTGCGCTTTTGGCGCAATATCACGATTGAAAACTGGTACACCGAAGTTACCAATTGTCACATTTTTGTATACTAATGTAGGCATGGTTATATTTAAAGTTTTCTGTTTCAAATAGGCCTATCGTCGATAACCCATATAAAGAAAAGGTACTTACCACAGTAGTAGAATAAAGCATAAATTTTATATACTGAGCGCTATTAATCCACACTGGGAGTGGTAATCATACAATGGTAATATTATTCGACAGATTCAACTTATCGGAAGACATCTACGAAGTAATTTTCTCCACGAACCAGCAAAAGATTGTCGCCAAAGAATTGATTAAGTTCATAATTGCAAGAAAAAGCGAAATCTCAAAAGCCGACATGAGCCTTTTCGCAACACAATTACACGACGGAAAATACGAATGCATTCTTGACGAAGCACCATACAAAGGAAAGAAAGTAAAATTATCTTACAACAAAAGACAATTCTACGACAGAATATTAACCCCGATGAAAGCAATGGGATTAATTGATTACGACTTGTACAAGAAGACATACAAGATATCAGCAAAATTCACAGCAGACCTCGTGCGCATAGGAAACATGTGGAAACAAGAACTCCACAGACAAGGCGTAAACACTCCTTAATTCTCGTCAGTAAGAATAAACTACTCATTTCAGCCAACAAATCTTTTTAAACTAAACAAAAGAGAAAAACAGACATGTGCGCAATAACGGGGGTGTACTCTCCAAAAGGAGCAGCTGCTGCATACGCAGGGCGCATACTACACTTTCTACAAAACCGAGGACAAGACGCAGCGGGCATATACACGCTCGACGGACCACAAGTTAACTACAGAAAAGGCATTGGCGCAGTAAAAGAAGTATTCGGAAGATTAAAACTACCCAAAGAAGATTCTCTAGGACTGGAAAACTTAGCAGAACTTACAGGGAAACACGCAGTAGGGCACACGCGCTACCAGACAACAGAACAAGGAGGCCCATACAACGCACAGCCATTCACAACAAAAAACGAAAGATTCGTAATAATCATGTCCCACAATGGACACGTAAACAACGCACAAGAAGTAAACCAAAAAATAAGACTTGAAGACAGAATAGAAAAAGACGTCTGGATTGAGAAACCTCCAAGAAAAGAAGAACGCGTCGACTGCGATGTTGTACCAATAATGTACGTATTCGCAGACGGAATGGCAAAACAAAACGACCCAGTAGATGCCATATTGCAGGGAGCAGACGACGTAATGCACACAATAAGAGGAGCATACACCGTATCAGCAGCAATCTATGACCAAAAAACGGGGAAAAGCTTCCAAATAGCATTCAAAGACCCAAGAGCAATAAGACCCGGATTCTACGGAAAACAAAACGGCACATCAGCAGTATCATCAGAAACATTCGCGCTCGAACGAAGCGATTTTAGAGACATAAAACCAATACGAAACGCAGAAGTAGTTATATTTTACAACGGAGAAACACACAGACAACAAATAATGCCATTCAAAAACTACGACGTCAACCTATGCCAGTTCGAACAAGGATACTTCTCACGCGCATTATCCTGCCTGGACGGCACAAGCATCAATCATGGAAGATTCCTAGAAGGGCTCGCGCTGTCACGAAAAATACAAAAAGAACACCCAGAATGGGCAGACATAATAGACTTCGTAACATTCCTCCCAAGCACTCCAACACCGATCGCAAAAGGCGTAGCAAAAGGACTCGAGATGGATTACAGAATAGTAATAGAAAAAGACCCATACGATTACAAAAGAGAATTCATAACACTCCCAGGACAAAGACACGAAAGAACAAAACGACAATCAGCAGTACACTGGGACGCGGTATGCGGACGAAGCTTCATCCTCATAGACGACAGCATAGTACGAGGAGACACGATGAAAGCAAACATCGCAATGCTAAGAGAAGCAGGAGCAGTCAACATTTACGTTGCGAGCGGATACCCGCGCATAGAACACCCATGTGATCTGGGAGTAGACATGAAAGCACAAAAAGAACTAATCGCATTTGGAAAAACAGATGAACAAATCGCAAAAGAAATCGGAGCAGACGGATTAGTATTCCTCACCCAAGAAGAATACGCGCGCGTCTGGAACAACGTAGACATCGACGCAGGAATCAGAAGAAAAATAGAACTGGGAATTTTCAGCCCTGAAATTCTAGAATTTGTATCAAAAGGAAAGAAATGCAACGCGTGCGTGACGGGCAAAAATCCAACGCACGATTAACGACCCTTGCCAAACACTACTTTTCCCAGAGGGAGTCTCAAATAAGAATTTGAAGTTGTGCCTTTAGACTGATAACTGCCTACTGTAATAACGGGAGTAACCTGTCCCAACGGCTGGCCAATTGATAACAAATCACCATTGCCTATCTTCATCGCTGAAAAACCGCCGGTTGACTGCCTGATTCTCGCCCAACGGCCAAAATAACGATAATGAGCATCACTATGAAGCCAGCTGGAAGCCGACAAAACCATCTCAGGAGAACCGCCAGTGATAACCAAAACAGGCTGTTCCTGATACTTGCCCAGAAGAATCAAACCCTGATCAGCAGGAAGAACATTACAATTCTCAAACTCAAGAACCCTCCTAACCCAATCATTATTGCAAGGAGTTCCAACAATAATAGCAGGACGGTCAAGAATTAAAACTTCAGAAGCAAAACGCACATTCTGCGGAATTGTCAACGGGTCAGCCCTGATTCTGAAAAAGTTATAGCCGTCATGAATCCTGTAAGTAGGAGCGTACATCTTAGGGATTTCGTTCAATACCAGATTAGAAGCAGAATTTTCTTCCGGAGCACGCAAGTCACCCTTGATAATATAAGCTTGAAAATCACGCTCTATGAAAAAAAAATAAGGATAATCAGCAATAGTCTGGGCTACAGCAACGGTTGAGAACAATAAGAAAATAACGAGCCATTTCATCTTTTCAGTTTAGGAGCTTTACGCTTGTGCGCCCAGCCAAGACCATAAACAGCGATTATAATCCAGACAATATTCAGAGTAAGACCGGCAAAAGTCTGATGAAACCAAGCATCATAAGCGAGCAGCAAACCGGCAAACAAGTTCAATCCGAGATACGCGCGCGAATGAGAATGCACGACTTTGTGGGTTAGGAGCCAGAAAGCCAGCAGGATACAAACAGCGCCAATCCAACCCGGAATATTATAAACTAAAATAACAATCACCTCTTATTAGTATTAAGAATAAGCACTACTTTTTATTTCTTCCGCGTTTATTAACAACTTCCAAACGTTCCAAGATTAAGCCAGCTTCAGGGTTTGTCTCGCCATATCCTGCAAGAACTTCCTTAATGCATTCATCATAAATCTCATGATGCCTGCTCTCTAACGCCCTGTCTAACAAATGCAAGTCAACAGCTTTGTCTTCCGGCTTCTTGCTGACAAAACTTAAGCCGAAATCAATCAAGTGAATCGTGTTATCTTTTAGAATCATGTTGGACGTGGTTAAGTCAGCATGAACGATATCATTCTTGTGCAAAAGACCGACTTTTTGACCGATTTCCCTTGCTAAAGAAACAGACATGACATCCCTAACCTTAGGACCGTCAATAAAACTCATGTCAATCTGCATTTTTTCGTCACAGACTTTGAGAAGTTCAGGAGCGGGAACGTTGATCTTCTTCAAAGTTTCCAGAATCTTGGCTTCTTTTCTAGTGCGCTGCTTTCTCAACTTCTGGTCGATAACCGGAAGCCTGTAACCCTTGACAGGACGCTCTTTTATGACCCTGCCATCTACCTTGAACAACCTTGCTTCCGCTCCATGCCCAATAAGCTCAGTCACTGTAACTCCTACCATGCTTCTTATCATACGATATTGATAAAGCTGTGCTCCAAATATTATCAGGCGCATCAGCAACACGCTTAGCATCAGCATGCAAGCGCTTGGCCTCGTGTGAATTCAAACCGTTCTGCATTAAACTTGAAATTCCAAAACCCAAAAAGCCGACAAAAGCCACCAGCGCATTCGGAACAGATTCCTCTTTTGCGCTGGCAGAAAACAACGAAGCTACCAGCCCATACAATCCACCAGCAGCACAAGTCCACTGAACAAAATTAAGAAGCTCGTGCGCAGGACTCTTTGCTTTTTTAACAAGAATCTGCGCGACATATGCGAAATTTTCGCGCAACTCAACAGAAGGACGCTGGTACATAATGCAATGGTCATACTCGCGCATGTAACTGACAGCGTGCTTTTTGTCTTCCTTTGGAAAATTACCTTCAGTAATACGCTCGCTCGCAATGTAAACAGTTTCAAGACCGTCAACAGTCAAATTGACGAGCCTTTCGTTAAGAACTTTATCGTCAAGAGACATAAAGAATTAAGCAGACTCGGGCTCGGCGGCCTGTTCTGCTTCCGCAGGCTTTTCCTCACTCGCACTCTCTTTTTCCTGCATTCTCTCCTGAACTTCACGCTTAGGAACTTCCGGCATTTTTTCAGGAGGCAAAGTAATCTTCAAACCAAGCTCTTTGACTTTTTCAGTAGGAATAAATTCAATCTGTCTAATCTCACAAGCACTAACAGGGTACAAGCGCCTCAATAATTGGCTCAAGCCGTGCTGGATTTTCTTCTGAACAACATCACGAATCAAACCTTCAGCGTCCAACTGCGAAATCACCTTAGCAAGGAAAGCACGCTGCAATTTGCTCATAGAAGCAAGAACGCTGCCAGTAGTCCTGCCACGCGTGACAATTATAGGCTTTATCCTGATTATTCTCTTGTCAGCAGACTCAACAATAAAAGAATCCTCGATTTTTTCCCTGCTCCTTCGCATCAATTTCTTTGCACTTGCAGGTTGCATTTTGTAGCCGACAAGCTCAGTAACCACCATATCGTTTTTAATTCCAGTAATCTTGAAAGAAACATTAACAGACTGCTTCTGAGGATCACCAGTAAGAATCATCAAGCTGATCGAAACATGCCTGCCAACCAATTCCTGAGGCTCGCCTACATAAGACTCGCCAATAACCTGCTCGTTAAATAGCTTCGGCGCTAATATTGTTATCCAGCGCTTCTTTTTAACGACAACAGCTGCTGCTGCCACCTTGATAGCCATACACTCGAGAAACAAGGAAGGGGTTTATAAAGATTCCTGTTGGACAGACAAAGTTTATTAAGACGAGCAAAGGGCACTCGAATATGGCACTTGAAACTTTTCTTGAGAAAAACTGGCCAAAGCCAGATTTCAAACTCGCAAGATTTATCAGCGACATACAGAAGGGTGACGTAGACCACACTTTAAGCAGAAGAAGGAAACTAGTCATACCCGCAGGAAAAACGCACGTGCTAAGATTCCCGCACGCAGGAACATACCCGATTGAAATAAACTTCGCAGACGAGATAGGAATAGAATATGACTTACGCATGGAATCAGGGCAAGCAGCAATATACAAACCAATACTGCAAGTAAAAAGAGAATTAATCATCAGAGACACAAAAATATTCTACCAAGTAACTTATCAGCCCGCACTCTTCCTAACACCACTAGGCGCGCAAGCAAGCTACGAAGCAGCACTAAAACTATTTGAAGAAAGCCAGGAAGCATGGAACAGAACCGGAATGCTTGAGCGAGCGCAGAAAATCAAACAAAAAAGAGACACGCTGCCAAAAGACAACCTCGCATTCCTCATATATTTTGCTGGAAGAATTCAAAAGGAAAATTAAACGTCAAGCTCGCGAACTTCCTTCGCATGCCTTAAGATGAACTCTTTTCTCGGCTCCAAACGTTCAGAAAGTTTGATCAAATTGCTCCTTGTTCATGCTCGAGAAGCATTTTATCAGCTGACTCCCTTCGGTCGCAGGAATAAAACTCTTCTGTCGGAAACTTGCTAAAAACATATTATGATACTCCAAGTTTCCGAACACCCCGAAGAACTTCGTTCTTCGCGGTCTCGCACTCACAATGTTGCAAAGCCAGGTTTAGAAATCAAACGTCCAATTCTCGAACTTCCTTCGCATGCCTCAAAATAAACTCTTTTCTCGGCTCAACTTCATCACCCATCAAAATTGAGAAAATCTCATCAGCACCAACAGCGTCCTCGACAGTGATTTTCTTCAGAGTTCTCGTTGTCGGGTCCATTGTCGTATCCCACAATTGAGTAGGATTCATCTCACCAAGACCTTTGTAACGCTGAATGTTAACTTCCTTGCCAATTTGTTTTAGAAGCTCTTCTTTTTGAGCGTCATTGTAAACATAATGCGCCTTCTTGTTTTTTTCTATTTTGTATAAAGGCGGCTGGGCAATGTAAATCTTGCCGTTCTCAATCAAAGAAGGCATCATCCTGTAGAAAAAAGTTAACAACAAACAGGAAATATGGTTGCCGTCAACATCAGCATCAGTCATAATAATTATTTTATCATATCTAAGCTTGTTAAGATCAAAATCTTCACTAAGACCAGTACCGATTGCAGTTATGATATTACCAATTTCCTCATTCTTCAAAACTTTCACCAATCGTGCTTTTTCAACGTTGATTATCTTACCTCTGAGCGGAAGAATGGCTTGGAATTCACGATTACGGCCTTGTTTTGCACTGCCACCTGCGGAATCACCCTCAACAAGATATAATTCGCACTTGGCAGGCTCGTTAGAACTGCAATCAGCCAGTTTTCCAGGAAGCATTGCGCCCTCAAAAACGCCCTTTCGTCTTACTAGTTCACGTGCTTTCCTTGCGGCCTCTCTAGCCCTTGCTGCATCAACACACTTTGAGATAACCAATTTAGCAGCACTCGGATTTTCTTCCAAGAAAGTGCTCAAATTATCATAAACAACACTGTCAACAATACCTTTCACTTCGCTATTGCCCAGCTTTGTTTTAGTTTGACCCTCAAACTGCGGGTTAGGAATCTTCACCGAAATAACAGACGTGAGGCCTTCCCTGAAATCCTCGCTGGTAAGCTCTGTTTTTTCTTCTGTCAAACCGTGCTTATCAGCATAATTTTTCAGAGAACGCGTCAAAGCTGTCTTGAAACCAGACAAGTGAGAACCGCCCTCGTGAGTGTTAATGTTGTTAGCAAACGTGAAAACAGTTTCTGAATAAGAATCATTATACTGCATTGCAATTTCCACAACAATATCGTCTTTTTCTTTTTCGAAATAAATAACCGGGTGAAGTTTTGTCTTATTCTTGTTCAAAAACTCCACAAATTCCTTGATACCACCCGCAAACTTGAACGTGTCTATTTTACCCGTTCTTTCGTCTGTAAAAACAAACTCAACACCCTTGTTCAAAAAAGCAAGTTCCCTGATTCTTGAAATAAGAATGTCGGACTCAAATTCTGTTTTTTCAAAAATCTGAGGGTCGGGCTTGAAGGAAATTGTCGTGCCAGTGCCAGTTGCAGGCCCAACATCTTTCACAGGACCAGTTGGAGCGCCACGCTTGTACTCCTGAACCCAAAGCTTTCCTTCACGCTTGACTTTGGCAACTAAAAACTCTGATAACGCGTTAGTAACAGAAACTCCAACACCGTGCAAACCGCCAGAAATCTTGTAAGCGCCCTTCTCAAACTTACCACCCGCATGGAGCATGGTGAGAGCCATTTCCAAAGCAGACTTGTTGTACTTTGTGTTAATGCCAACAGGAATACCACGACCATTATCCTCGATGGTTATTTTGCCATCAGTGTGAATAGTTACTGTGATTTTATTACAATAGCCAGCAAGAGCTTCATCAACTGAGTTATCAACAACTTCCCAGACTAAATGGTGGAGGCCTCTGACATCTGTAGAACCAATAAACATGCTAGGACGCTTCCTAACAGGCTCCAAACCTTGCAGTACCTGAATGGACTCTGCACCGTATTCTTTTGCCGCTTCCTCAGTCTTAGATGGATTTGTCATGAAAAGAGTTTTTGTCGACGATAAAATGCGTCCCCTCTCGATAGAAATTAATGGCTGCGGGCTTATAAAGTTTGTGGTAAAAATGATATTAACTACCATATAGAAAATAATATGTGAAAATAACATCACTTGTAAGTAGCGAAACCAATATAAACAAGCCAGAACAAACCATTCAAGATGATACTTAGAACAGAAAACTTTTCCACGCTTGAAGCAATCTGCGACGCGAATTACAAAGAGCTCAGAGACCCAAGAGCGCTATTCGCAGTTGAAGAATTTTTACTAACTCACAGACACAGAAACAACATACAACACGTAAACACACATCTTCTCAGAAAAATACTCAAAATCGCAAGCCTCGCAAAAAACCAGTTCACAATAACCCAAGCAGGCGCGCAATACGGAATCGCAACATACTCAGCGGCACTAACGAACTGCGCAGAAGGCATAAGCAGACTGACACACGAAATACAAGCCCAGAAAAATCCGGATTCCGACGAGAAAACCCGCACGCTAAGCTACTTCTACAACTTCGCAGGAAACTTCCACTGGAGAATCAGCAAAATAGTCTCTGCAGACATGGACGAAGAAAAAAGAAAAGCGCACCAACTCACGCACTTAAAAGATGCATATGACCGTTACAGCACAGCAATCAACCTAGGAATACAAGCACGCGACGACTCACCAGTAGCATACACTTTCGCCCACCGCGCCAGCGTCGCAGCAGAAATCGCAGAACTAAAATACGCCACTGAAAAAATCCACTGGTTTACCAGAGCGGCAAACGACACCCTTGAAAGCGCTGAACGAACAAAAAAATTAGCGCCACGACACGCGGCATTCCAATACTCACACAGCTCAAAATACGAATTCAAAGTAGCCTCACTAGCACGAAAAACTCCCCTAAAACAAATACAATTTCTGCGAGCAGCGATATCACACGCCCAACAATCACTATCAGCCGCAACCATGCCAGAAAACTACAACGCGGGCGTAAATTACGACATTGGAAAATACGCGGACCTGCTATGGAAGCACACGCATGACCAAAAAGACATAAAAACAGCAATAGAATACTACAAAAAAGCCGTTGATTATTTCAACCTGCATCCTGACGGCCAGAATGGATTCATAAAAGCAATGGCAGAAACAAGAATAACACTACTCGAACGCATGACTATAGCTTCGTAAGAATCTCAACCTTATCGCCAACATACAAAGTTTTCTCAAAAACAGCAATCACGCCTTTCTGTTTTTCTATCAAAGGAGGATAAGCATGCAGCAAGCCCATACGCATCAATTCGTTTAATGCAAAATTCGTTTTACCAACGCCAAATTGCTTGATTAACCATCTTGTTGTAAATGGCAAGTTCTTATAATTCTCGACGATAAAGCTCAGGACTTCCCTGGCAAAAGGACTTCTAACAGGCTTGGAATTTACTACTGCGAACAAATTGCCCTGCTCTGCCTCGTAAATCAAGCCCGCGCCATTAGTCGCAAAAGGCTCAATTGCAATAATTTGGTCACCCTGCAAAGTCTTATTGTCTTTAGTATCATAGTTTGGCACGCTCGGTTTATCATGAATAGTCCAAGGTGAAATACCATGACCGCAAAGATTCCTGACAGGCACGAGATTGTAACCCTCAATAGTTTCCTGAATCGCTTTTCCTATTTCAGACAAACTAGCACCAACTCTGACAGTCTTAATTGCCTTGGCTAACGCTTCCTCTGATGCTTTCAAAATATCACCGTATTTTCCAGACAAATCAACACTGAGAGCATTATCGCCGACACAACCATCAACATGAGCGCCAACATCCAAACAAACTAAATTATTATCAAAAACAGAATTATCATCATGATCAGGAGTACTATGAGCAGCAACGGCGTCCAAGCCAACCTGAGACGGCCAAGCCGGCTTAGCGCCAAGATCAAATATTTTCTGGTCAATCTTGTCGCAGACTTCCCTAATAACAGCGCCATTCTTGATTAAAGTTCTGCCATATTCCAAAGCTTCAGCAGAAATCTTTCCAGCCTTCCTCCACTTGTCTAAATCATCCATAATAGAAGGAAAAAGATATCACATTAAAAAGGTTGCTCTGGAAGCTCCAGCATCACACTAACATGAACTTTTTTCTTTGAAACCTCATAATTAAACCAGTGCGGAAAAGGAACGCTTTTTTCAAACACGCCATCAATACAAGAAGCAATACGGTCCAGATTTTGCCGTTTAACGCCTTTCGCCCTAAAACGAACAATAGGAAAATTCGTATACGTTACGCCACCGCCATCCTTAGGCGCGACAAAATCAAAATCAAAACCAGTACACCTCGCAGAAGAAAACTCATCACGAACACCCTCAACTACCGCCTTCCTGATGTAATCCTTAACAGAATCCAGCCACAACTTCTCAGAAGGACGTTCGCCAACATACTTCGGCTCAGGGGGCTCATACAAGCACAAAGCTTCTAACGCAAAATGCTTGTGCGCGGTAGCGCGCAACAAACTAGCATCAGGATAAAACAGCACGCACTGTTTGCCATCAACGGTCACAACACCGCCCTTGTCAACGATACCTCCATTATAAGATTCCGGCCTGTTAAACAAAGCAGCAAAACTCTCCCTAGGATCAGGAGCAACAATGACAAAAGCCCTGTCAGGAACAACATCAATACGCGTCCTCCCATCAATATCACTAGAAGAACAACCAAAAAAACTCATACGACTGCCAATATGCTCAACATCACTAAGAATAGTACCAACACGGCCGCCAGCATCCACGTGCCACCTCCTGCCAACCTCCCTCTCAGAAGACAAAAGCTCGACGAGCTCGTACAAGTGCACTGGCTCAACCTGCTGTTCAGAAGACTTGCGCAAACCATAGCGTTCCAGCAAAGAACATTGCGCGTCCAACACTGCCTTGTAGTCAACACCCATTCCCACTCACTTCACAGCACAGTGAGAATTATCCATTAAAAAGCATTGTTATGCGGGAGAATATAAGAAAAAATTAGAGAAGAAAGTAGGCCGCAACAAAAGTCACGGCCTGGATTTTCTTCGGGGAGTAGAGATAATGAAAAATAAAAAATTATTGAATTCCAGGACCGGTTGTTTGACCGCCCTGAACTGGAGGAGTTATAATTACGTATGACTTTGCAACCGAAGCGTCATAATATTCCTCGACGTCCTTTCTCATAGACGCCAAGAACCCGTACAAAGCAGGGTTTGTCCTGCGCACGGCTTCCATGGCATCTTCATCAGCGTGCAATCCGTCATATTGTGGTTTTTCGTCTGTCATCTTGTTCACCTCAGTATATTACTGCTACAGTAACTCTTGTAACCATGTCCCATCTGACTTTCCATGGGTCAGGAACTGGGTTGTTGTCGCCTTTCAATATGATGTACCAGCCGTCCTCGTCATTACCAATCTCGATAACACGGTGGATTATTGTGAACTCCAATGGGGACTTGTAACTCACAATGTCACCAACATGAATCTGTTCTGGTGAAGTCGGGAAGACCTGAATCGCATGAGACAGTTCGTCCATTCCAGGGTCCATACTGTTTGTGTTAGCCAATATCGCCCATTGAGGATTTTCAAGGTGTATGAATACACCATCAGGCCTCATTTCAATCTGAGCTTCCTTAATCCAGTCTGAAGGCGAGTTACGCTCAACAGGACCGCCAACTTGCGGTTGTGAAACAGTAGGCGCCAAAGGCTCATTTGTTGAGCTTGAAGGCTCTGCGAGCTTTACTTCGTTAAAAGTCAACCCTCTACTTGAGGTAGTATAAGTTTCAAAATTAATAGCATCATTTGCAGGCAACTGTAATCCTATTACGCCGCCCAAACCTATGCCTGCCGCGAAAACGGCAAACACAAGCAATCCGAAAATAAACTTCATCGCTGTCATCTCTGTACACCCCCTAAGTGTCATCTCTTTATGGTAGTAATAGGCAGGTCAGGTATATAAATCTTTCGTTTTGTAGTCACTAATAGGTGACAACAGTTAATTGTTTACCATATAGAAGATTAAGCTTTCCTAGAGTATATAGCGAATTTAACGCCCTTAGCAGAGCCAACACACCTAGTAATAGTAACGACAGGGGTACTGCTATCAGTCAGCATAGAGGCCTTGTACAGAATAGCAGACTGTCCCGGATTTATGACCTGATCATAATCAGAAGGCTCTACGTGGTCCATCCTAAAAGCCATCTGCAACTGGCCCAAAACAAGAGCATAGTGAAGCGTGCCAGAACGCCAAGATTCCTGGCTGGCCAGCAACGAATCAAGGGTAGCCCTTTTAGAAGGAAGCAAGGAAGGCTGACTATCACCAACCCAAATAGCAGACTGCTCAACCCAATACTTCACACGCTGGTCGCTGTCACGCCAGACATTCACAGCACAAGAAGACTGCCCTGCAGGAATAGAAAAACGTCTCACGTAATCAGGACATTCAAAACTAACAGGCTCAGTGGTCAAAGAAGGCAAACGCTCAATAAGATAAGCATGCGCTTTCTTAAGAGGGTCAGAAATCCTCTGAACACCCGCCCTTTTATCAGCAGGCAAGTACTTTTCTGCAAGCTCATCAACAGTTGAAAGCTCGTTCCAATCCCTTGGAAGCTCTTCAACCAAGTGCAACGCAAGACTCCACGGAATATTCGCAAAAATTGTCATTTTTTACTTTCCAATATGAATATGATTATGGTGCCCGTCAAAATAAGAGCACAATCCTTCCTTTATGAAATCCTTATCGTTGAAAATGACCTTAAATTGTTTACTGTTCTCCTTCGCATACTTCTTAATGTATCTTAACAAGAACTCAGCCTTCTTCCTGTCACCCTTATCATATTGTTCAGAGCCAACATTAGCGCCAAAATCAATATCCAACGCCAAACCTTTGTAGTGCTTTGAGTTAGCTGAATGACCCTGGTCATCCCACATCGGGCCAACAAACAAAGCAGTCTTGAATTCCACCTTGTACGCATCAGCCATGCCCGTCAATAAATTGTACAAGTCCTTGTCAACACGACGATATTTCTCGTCTTTAGTCACACGGCTGCCATAAAACTGAACACTATCCCATTTTTTAACATAAACCAAACCCGTTGCCTTGTCAACAACAGGAGCTTTTTCAACAATCTTTTCCAAACTCACCGGCTCAACAGGAACAATCTTTTCAGGAGCATCCTCAACAGTCGCGCACTCTGGCAGTCTTTCCGGCAAAATCGGACCAATTTTTTTATTATACCAAAAGGCGCCGCCAGCAAGAGCAACAGCTAACAAAGGAACACCCACAAACTTCGCCCATAACGAAAACTGGCTATCTTTTTGCATGATAATCAACGCCTGCCACCGGTATAAAAAACTTTGCTTTCTTTACTACTAATTGGTGACATTAAGACAGTCAGCTTACTAAATCACAACGTTATTATATGCAACCGCTCAAAATCAAAACCATCATGGTCTCAGTTGACGCGGCAGCCACAATTTCTCTCGTAATCGTCCTAACACTAATAATATACTTCAACAGAAAAAGACTCGCGTTCCAAAGATTCGGCATATTCTACGCGGCGTTATACAGGACACAAGCAGGCATCAAAACAATGGACAGGCTTGCCAAAAAATACAAACGATTCTGGGAAGCAGCAACACCATGGATAATCGGACTCGGATTCATAGGAATGGCGCTTGTTACATTTGACATAGCAAGAAGCCTGATAATGATTCTATTCAGCTCGAGCGCTCCAGCAGTCGGAGTAGTACTCCCATTCAAAGCAAAAGGGGTATTTTACGTGCCATTCTTCTACTGGATAATCAGCCTGTTCATAATCGTAGTAGTACACGAAGGAATGCACGGAGTAATGGCAAGAGTGTACAATTTGCCAGTCAAAAATTCAGGACTAATGATACTAGGTGTGCTAATACCAATAATCCCCGGAGCATTCGTAGAGCCAGAAGAGAAAAAACTAATGGCTGCGCCAAAAAAACAACAACTCGCAGTATTCGCAGCAGGACCAGCAGCGAACATCGTCATGGGATTGCTCTTAATGGCAATCAGCTTCTCAATCATAAACCCATTCACAGACACATTCTACTCAAAAGATGGTGTTGTAATAACAGAATTCATGGACGGAACCCCGCCAGCACAAGAAGCAGGCATGATAGTTGGGGAAAAAATCACGTCCATAAATGGCCAAGTCATCAAAGAAACCAACGATTTCAGCAACGCATTCAAAGAAGCAATCCCAGGCGACACCATGACAGTAGTCACATCACGAGCAGTGCACGACGTAACACTCGGAACAAACCCGAACAACCAAAAAGCATGGTTCGGAGTCTGGATAGAACAACCACTAAGAGCGCCAACCTGGGCAACATACGTCGTTTTATGGTTTAAAGACCTAATATTCTGGATGTATTTGCTGTCACTTGGAATAGGACTGTTTAATCTATTGCCATTGGGACCAGTAGACGGCGGAAGAATGTTCCTGACTGCACTACAACACATAACGCACGAAACAAGAGCAAACACAATCTGGAAATCAGTAAGCTTCGTACTACTTGGCGTATTGGTTACAAACATAGTAATGGCGTTCGTATAATTTTATAAAAGACCGGTAAAAACTGCTTCTTATGGGACTCTGGAACACACTATTCGGAACGCCAAAACCATACGCGCCAAGCATGCTAACATTCGATGAAAAAATACTCGTGCTGCATGCTGAAAAACCACTGCAAATAGAGCTAGCGCCAATATACGGACTAAGAATAGACGGCACGATAACAAAAGAAAGACCTGCCATGACTGATAAAAGGGAAGAATGCTATTTCATAGAAGGAATTGACGGCATGGCAAACGTGCCACACCCGCGCGAGATAAGAATCGACGCGAAAGCCCCGCGAATCAGCGGAAACATCTGGCATCCAGGAACACTGGAAGCAAGAACACTCGACATTACAATAAGAAGACAAATAACAATCAAAACAGACGGAAAAGCAGAAGTCTACGCGCCACAATTCACCAAAGTAATGAACAATTACGTGCTTACCGAATTGTTGCCAGAAAGACTAAGAGCTGAATACGACCAAATAGAACTAACAGCAGAACAAATAAATGGGCACTGGGAAGCGCTAGAAGAAGCAACAAAAAACCTTCCAGTGCTGACAATAAAAACAACAAGCGCGCGAATACAATATGTGTCGCAAAACTTATAAATCCCAAAATTTGGCTTATTCTCGATGAAACGGGTTTTAACAGGGCTGGCAGCACTGGTATTATCAGCATGCGCGACAAGAGAAACGCCAATAGAATACGCGCGCTTTCCGGAAGCACAAAACGAACGCTTTTCTGATGACAAAATAATCCAAACACCAGCATCAGCAAACTATTACATGAGCGGGCTGGACTACAAACATAAAGCACTCATTGAAAAAGACGAGCTAAAAAGAGCAGAGTGGATTGCACTTGCCATTAGCGATTTCCACACGTCAGAATACTTTGGAAAACACGTATACCAAAGCATAGTAGAACAAGCAGACTGCCTTTCATTGGGAAACAACCACCAGCAAGCCCTACACACAATAGACCGCGCGCTTGAAATAAAAGAAACACCCGAAGCGTACAACGTCAAAGGAAACGTCTGGAAAAGAATAGGAGCAAACGAGTTCGCAATACAACTCTACGAAAAAGCAATTTCAATCAAAGACAACGCAGAAAGCCACTGGGGAATATACGAAGCCAACCTGAAACTGGGAATAACAAAAGAAGGCATAATCATAGAACACATAGAAAAATCACTCAAAGCCTGCGAAACATACGTTTCTTTTGAAAAAGACCTGCCAGACGGTTATGCTGCACTAGGCGCTGTGCAAGCCCTAATCGCAATGGCAACAAAAGATGAGGAATTATTGTTGAAAGCAAACGGCAATTTCTCAGAAGCACTGCGAAAACTGAAAAAAACACCATTCCAACACAAAGATCTCGACAAAGACGCTCTAAAAGAATCATACGAAAAAACACGACAAAAAAACAAGGAATACTAACATGAAAATAATAAAACAAGCAAACGCGTTCCAAAAAGACGTGCGCAAACAAACAGGAATCGCGCTATCCGCAGCGCTTGCTTTTGTAATCGCATTTTCATGGAACGAGTTCATGAAAGAAGCAGTAACAAGCATCGTAGCGCTCACAGGAATACAAAGCATAGTACTCCTAAGACTCATAGCAGCAATATTCGCAACAGTAATCGGAATAATAGGCATAAGCTACTTCTCAAAATGGGGAAAATAACTAAAATTTCACAAAATCCTCTTCGTCTATTCTCGCCAGCCTAAGAATGCCCTTCAAAGTACCAATCTTCAACTCCTTATGCAACGGAACAACAGTGCCAACACCATTCTTTCTCAAAACAACATGACTTCCACGCTGTCTAACAGTCCTAAAACCAAACTTGTTGCAAAGAATCCTAACACACTGCTCGCCAGAAATCTTTCTAAGACTTGCCAACACCAGCCACCTCAAAAGTCGTAACAAATGGCTTAGAGATTCCTTTTACGGGAAACTCCTCCAAGTACAACTCAGTGGCCTCCTTCAAATTCTTGACAGCTTCCTCAATAGAAGAACCCTGGCTGACAGTGCCGATCTCAGGGCACTCAGCAACGTACAAATCTTCCTCCTTATGTATTACCGCTGTCAAGACGTTCATACGAACAAACGAGGCCACTTGCATATAAAAAACTTATGAAGAACACATTAACATTTGTATCGATGGCGTTTCCGTAAAGCCTACGAATACCGCCGTAAATTTTACGAAAAATCGACAAAAATCCGAAATCTAGCAACTCTGCGCCTTTCTATAACCACGCCCTACAGCTTCCTCTTCACTTGCAAAACACAAAATGAAGTCAGGCTTAATCCATCTCGCACGAGCACAATGGCACTCATAAAACAAATCCATCTCCATGTCAGCAACAATTTTTGCGCCAGGACAGCCAAAAGTTTCACACTCATCAGGCTGTTCAACAGCAACTTTAACCTCTGGTGCTTTAATTTTAGGAACAACAGCCGGCTTTACAGTTGGCTCTGGCTCCTGAACAGTTTCAGGCTGAGGAGTTGGAGTGCTAACAACTTCAGGCAATTCAACAGGAGCACACGCCACCAAAAACAACAAAACGCACAATAACTTCCTCATAATAGCCAGTAAGACAAGCTTATTAAAAAACCTTTTGACCACCAAAACAATTAAATAACACACAATCCTGATAATAAACAGAGGTGATTTGTATGAACAAAATTCTAATCGCAGGCGTATTAGCAACAACATCTGTCTTCGCACAACTAACCGGAGACTGGGGCAGAACAGGACGAGCCGGCATGATGGACGGCATGTACGGCGGCACAGGACTCCACATGATACTCTGGACCATCTTCTCCATCGGACTTATCTTACTAGTCTGGCTATGGGTATTCAAGCTCTGGAAAGAAATCAAAAGAATGAAGTAAAGTACGGCGGAAACCTTTAAATAACAAACCCTGGCTTAAGTGTTCAAAAGGAGGAATTTCCATGAACACGAAACTAAATTGGTTTATTTTAGTAGCAATATCATCAATTCTATTATTCTCTGCGGTGACAGCAGCCAATCAGGACAAAGACAAACGCGTAATAGCGCACAGCGCAGAAGAAGTTGCTGATGCACTCGCGCATGAATGCAAAATAGTACGCCAGACAAAAGGCATGACAGCATTAGTCTGTCCAGAAAGCGTTGCAACAGCACTCGGCTTGCAGGAAGACATCCGCTTGTTCGCAACGGACAGCGGAGCAAACACCCAAATAAAAGCAAGTAATGTACACACTGCCGGAAATACCGGCGCTGGCAGAAAAATAGCCATTCTAGACACAGGTTACAATTATAACCACCAAGAACTCAGCTCAAGTTACCTAGGCGGCAAGGACTTCGTCAATGACGATAACGACCCGCTTGACGACAACAGCCACGGAAGCCACGTCGCAGGCATCATAACAGCAGACGGCGTTGATCCAAAAGCAAAAGGAGTAGCTCCAAACGCAGGCATTATCTCCGCAAAAGTACTTGACGCAGCAGGCGGCGGATACTTCAGCGATTCAGTAGCAGCCATTTACTGGGTTGTTGACGGACCAGACGGAATTTACGGCACCGGAGACGACTTCAATGCAGACGCAATAAGCATGAGTCTCGGAAGCTCTTCACCCTACTTATACAAAGGCACGTGCGACACAGTCATGCCAGACATGACAGCAGCCATCAACTACGCCAAAAGCAAAGGTGTACTTGTTGTGGTTGCGGCAGGCAACAGCGGCAACCCAGGAGTCTCAATCCCAGGCTGCATCAGCTCATCAACAACTGTTGGCGCAGTGGATAAATTAGACAAGATCGCAAGCTTCTCAGGAAGAGGCAGCGCAGTAGACGTTACTGCTCCCGGAGTAAGCCTCTGGTCAAGCGTACTTGGAACAAACTACGCAAGCTACTCAGGAACAAGCATGGCAACACCAGTTGTTTCTGGAGCAGTTGCTTTGATCAAAGTAGCGCATCCAACCTACAGCGCTTCGCAAGTCGAAACGTCCCTGACAAAAACTGTCAAAGACCTTGGCAAAGCAGGCAAGGACAACAACTTCGGCTGGGGAAGAATAGACGCGCAAGCAGCAGTGGCGTACAACGCGCCATAATTTTTTTATTTTTAAATTATTATTTACCACAACAATCATAAAACAGAACTACTTGATATCTTCATAGAGGTGATTTGTATGAACAAAATTCTAATCGCAGGCGCATTAGCAACAACACCAAACAAAAACCAACGCATTTTTACAACCTCTTTAACCAAAACAATATAAATCCCACAATATAAAAACTTCCCTTATGAAAGCGGTGATACTCGTAATTGCAGTTATTGGCATTATAGCATTTGGAATATATCCGGCGCTAACAGGAAACGT
>CAZDUA010000006.1:0-49562 GCA_964508495.1 uncultured Methanosarcinales archaeon
TTCTGAAGCTTTTTCAACATATTCTTTGCCTTCTTTTTATCCTCATCATCCTCAGCAGTATCACGCAAGATTTCTATTTGTTTTTTGAACTTCTCAATAATACCTTCAATATTAGTTATGAACCCCTCAGCACTAGGGCCAGGTTCAAGCGAGCCAACGTGCGGAATCTTAATACTGCCCTCGCTGCTCCTAACAACACGAATGCTCAAATCATCCTTGCCATTAACCTCAAAAGTATAACGGGCAGGTTCATGCTGTTCAGAAGCCTCAACATCCGCCTTATGATAATGGCAGGCGTTACAGTGCATGCTGAATACGAAAATCTTGCCGAAATAAGGCACTTCAGACTGCGCTTCAGCTAAAGTAAGCTCTTTCTTATTGCACATAGGACACTGCTGTCCCGTTATTGCTTCGGTTTTATCAGGCATGAATAGGAAAAGCACAATAAGTTTTAAAAACCTATCGCAGGAAGGTTTAAAATGCTTTTTGTCAATATAAATTCTTATTAAGGCACAAAAATACTAACAAATAAAGGGGGAATAATGCAGCTAATAGCACTAACACTCAAAAATATCAGAAGCTACACGAACGCCAGAATAGAATTCCCCACAGGCATAGTAATGCTATCAGGGGACATTGGTTCAGGCAAAAGCACAATACTTCTAGCCATCGAATTCGCACTATTCGGCGTATTACGCGGAGAACTATCAGGAAATGCGCTCTTAAGAAACGGAACAAACGAAGGAAGCGTAGAATTAAGCTTCAAAATCGAAGAGAACAATTATTCTATCAGAAGAACGCTAGTCAGGACTAAAAAATCAGTAGAACAAGACGCAGGGTATCTGCTGGTCAACGGAATAAGAAAAGACGCAACGGCAACAGAACTCAAAAGCCACATACTTGACTTACTAGGATACCCGCAAGAATTACTGAATAAAACCAAAAATTTCGTCTACAGATATACAGTCTATACTCCGCAGGAAGAAATGAAAAAAATAATCCTAGAAGACAAAGAAGAAAGAGTCAAAATACTAAGAAAAGTATTCGGAATAGACAAATACGAAAGAATAACGCAGAACGCGGGCAGTTATGCGAAAACATTACGAGAAAGACAACGAGCATTTGACGCAGTAATAGCAGACCTGCAGGAAAAGAAAACACAACTGGAAGAAACAAAACAAGAAAATGAAGAAAACAGCAAACAACTCAAAGAAATAATGCCAAAGCTAACAACAGCAAGAGAAAGCTTAGCAAAAACAAAACAAGAAATTGCGAAAATAGAACAACAAAAGCAACAACTAGAACTTTACACCAGAGAACTGCACGTCGCAAAAAGCCAATTACTGGCAAAACAACAACAAAGCAATCAGACAATTTCCGACTTAACGCTCATAAGCCAACAATTACTAGAAGCACAAAAAGACCTGCCTCAAAGAATAGAAAACAATAATTTCACAACAAGAAATGCAGAAATAAGCCAGAAATTAACAGAAAAAGAAAAGAACGTGAGACTGGCGACAATGAAAATCGCAGAGCTGACCGCGCTAAAAAGACAAGCAGCAGAAAACTCCAACAAAATAAGCCTGCTGGCAAGATGCCCAACATGCTTACAGAACGTAACACAAGACCACAAACACCAGATACTAAGTGCAGAAGAGCGGAAAATAATGGAAATAGAGAAAGAACTTCTGAATCACACCATAATCTCACGCCAGACAGAACAAGAACTAACAATATTGAAAACAGAAATGGAAAAATTACGACAACAAGAAAAAGAAACCGCGGTCGCACAAATGAAACTATTACGAGCAGAAGACCTAGCAAGAAGAAAAACGACAACAGAACAACAAATAAGCATTATGCAAAAAGAAGTTCAGACAACAACACAAAAAATAACACAAATCGAACAACAAATAACGCCATTACAAAAAATCAATGTTGACTACGAACAAATACGAAAACAAGCAGACGTGATATTAGCACAAGAAAGACAGCTTAGCATAGAACACTCAACAATAATGCAAAAAGAACAACACTACAACAAAACAACAGGCCTTCTCGAAAAAGAAATAGAAAGAAAACAGACGGCCAAGAAACAATTAGAGAAAACGCAACACCTGCACCAATGGCTGACAGATTATTTCGTGCCACTAATGGACGTAGTAGAAAAACATGTAATGGCAAAAATACACCACGAATTCGACGCACTATTCCAACAATGGTTCAGCATGCTAATAGAGGACGTAATGACAGCAAGACTCGACGAGACATTCACGCCAATAATACAACAGAACGGGTACGACATTGACGTGGAACATTTAAGCGGAGGAGAAAGAACAGCCTGCGCACTAGCCTACAGACTGGCGTTGAATAAGACAATAAACTCGCTGATAAACAACATCAGGACAAAAGATTTGCTAATACTCGACGAGCCAACAGACGGATTCTCAACAGAACAACTGGATAAAATGAGAGACGTACTCGACCAGCTAAACTTAAATCAAATATTAATCGTCAGCCACGAACAAAAAATAGAAAGCTTTGCAGATAGAGTAATCAAGGTGCAAAAAGCCGAACACACAAGCTTTTTAACATAAAGCACATTCTAGACAAACATGTTCCACCAATGGATAGCACTCGGAGTTTTCATCTTATTCTCACTAATAGGAGTAGGACTGACAATAGTCGGAATAGGAGGAACATTCTTAGTTTTAATCGGAGCACTGCTATACAACCTAGTAACATGGTCAATGGCGATTTCTATGAACACCCTGCTTTGGATTGCGGGCCTGGCAATACTCGGAGAACTACTTGAATGGATAATCACATTTGCCGGAATGAAAAAATCAGGAGCATCAGGATACGCTCTCGCAGGAACAATACTGGGAGCAATAATCGGCGGAATGGCATTAAGCATAATACCAATAATAGGAACAATCATCGGACTGATAGCAGGAGCAATAATAGGAGCGTTCGCGCTGGAATACTATCACACAGGCCACGCGCAAAAAGCATGGAAAGCAGCAAAAGCAGCACTAGTAGGAAGAGCATTGGTCAGCTTAAGCAAGTTCACAATAGCAATAATACAAATAGCGATAATTCTGAAAACAATCACTTGAGTTCAACAGTCTTTGTCGTATCCCGAACAGTCGTACGCCACTCAAAGAGCTTAGCGCGCGGGTCAGTCACAGGATAAGGCATATGCAGGCATTTCACATGAGTATTTGCAACAGTCTTGAAACCTTTAGCACGAGCATCAACAAAAAAAGCCATATCCTCGCCGCCAGAAACAGAATTATTGAAAGTACGCAAGTCAACAGCCTGAAGAACTTTTCGAGAAATAAGAGTGCAGCCAAAACCAGCCGCGCCAACTTCCATCACTTTAGGCACTGCCGCGCCATTATAAGTGAACTGCTGGCACTCGCCATTCCCTAAATCCTTAAACAATACAGGCGCGATGACCGGCTTGCCATCAATCATGAACGTGTTCAAATACGCGCCAGCAACAACATCAGCACCCGTGGCAAGCAAGTACTCCAGTGCACGCGAAGGAATCATCACATCACTATCAACAAAAAACAAATAATCATAATCGTTCTTCAAAGCATACTCACGAAGATACTTCCTGCCATTAACAATCTTCTCAATACGATTAGAAGCAGGCTTTGGGTCTTCAACAGCATTAAACCGCTTCGACTTAATCAAAGTAGCATAAGCAGACTCGCCATTGTTAACTACAAACAACACATCTGCCTTGACAGTCTGTTTTGAAAGACACATCAGGAAGTCATCAAGACAATAACGCTGTTTGCCATAAGTTACAACACCGATTAAGACTTTCATAAAGCTGAATTTAACACTCCCATTTTAATGCTTTTCGCTATTCAGGAACAAAAACGCTCTTGAAAAAACTGTGAACCCTGCCGAGAATTCTATCACGCTGCTTATTACGCATAAAGTCATTCTCGTCACCAGAAGGCATCAAAAAAGGAACATGGCCGTCCTCAGGCTTGTTCAAACAATGGTTCAAGCCAGTAACAACGCCAGAATCATCCCACGCGGAAGGAGCGCCAGGCTTGCCATGAAGAGGGTACGGGAACAACGCCCTCAAACGCTCCATACAATACCAATAATGATTCTGCTTATCAGTTCCAAGAACCTTATCGTTATCAGACAACATAAAACCAACATAAGAACGCGGAAAACCCTCACAATCATCAGAATGAAAACTAGCCATATCACCAGTAGTCTGAATAACATAACGCTGATGGAAACCATGCTCTTTTCTCCAACCAGACATCATGTTAAGCAGCCAATCAAGAGGAAGCAAAGGCAAACTGGCATAATGCAATGTTTTGATAAGAGCACGCGTGCCAGGACTGAAAGAATCAACACCCAAACACGGCTCGATCATGTAAATGCCGGCCAAAGGCTTGCCCTTTTCAAACATGCGGTATGCAACTTCAACAGCAACCCTGCAACCAATAGAATGCGCAAGAATGCCAGCAGGCCGCTTTTCCTCCTTGTCAACAATCGCTTCCAAGTCATCAACAGCTTTCTCAACACTGAACTTGCCAGGAGACTTTCCATGGCCTCTTTGATCATAAGCAATAATGTTCAAACTCTCTGAAAGCGGATCCAGCAACGGCTCATAATCCTTCCAGCGCGCGCTCAGGCCGTGCAAAAAATAAACAGAGCCAAAACAATCACCACTGGTTACTGAAACACCATCAATAGAATAATTCTCAACTTCAGGCGTATATTCAACACCGCGCAAATCAATATTGCTTCCCTGAAAAATCCTCAAAACCTTACTGGCCATGAAAGCAACAATTGCGCGCAAGTTCTTAAGAATTTCTGTTCTTTCACCACTTTTCAGAAGTTATTTGGTAATTATTTTATATATACAAGTTAATTTGTTTTCGTCAAAAAGTTTAAATAATAACCAAGGCTATTAAGAATAAATCAAAAGAGGGTTTTAGGATGGGGCGAATTACAAAAGTCAGAAAACGAGATGGCAGCATAGAGCCATTCCAACAACAAAAGATAGAAACCGCCATCAACAAAACAATTTCTTCAGTAAAAAGAAAAGAAAACGGGCTCTCAAAAAAACTTGCGGCACAAGTCGTAAAAGAACTAGAAAAACACTTCACGCCAAAAGTCATGCCAGCAGTAGAAGACATACAAGACATAGTAGAAGAAGTACTAATCAAAAGCAAACTAACAGACGTAGCAAAAGCATTCATACTCTACAGAGCACAACACAAAGAAATACGCGAGTTCAAAACATTCCTAGGAGTACGCGACGAATTAAAATTAACTTCAAACGCAATCAAAGTACTCGCATCACGATATTTACTACGCGACGACAAAGGAAATATTACTGAAACGCCCGCGCGATTATTCAGAAGAGTAGCAAAAGCAGTAGCACAAGCAGACGCACTATACAAAAAAGGAGCGTTGAAAAAAACAGAAGACGAATTCTACGAAATAATGGCAAACCTGGACTTCATACCAAACACGCCAACACTAATGAACGCGGGAGCACCACTAGGACAACTATCAGCGTGTTTTGTCATACCAGTAGGCGATTCACTCGCTGAAATTTTTGATGCAGTAAAGTACACAGCACTAATACACCAATCAGGCGGAGGAACCGGCTTTTCATTCTCACACCTAAGACCAAGAGGAGACATAGTCAAAAGCACAAAAGGAGTAGCATCCGGACCAATAAGTTTCATGAGAGTATTCGACATGACAACAGAAATTTTGAAACAAGGAGGCAAAAGAAGAGGAGCAAACATGGGAATCCTCAAATACGACCACCCGGATATTATTGAATTTATTACGGCTAAAAGCAGGGAAGACATGCTACAAAACTTCAACATATCAGTAGCAGCAACAGACCAATTCATGAACGCAGTGCTCAAAGAAGACGAGTACGACTTAGTAAACCCGCACACAAAACAAAAAGTTAAAACAATAAACGCAAAAGAAGTGTTTGACTTAATTGTTGCAAACGCATGGAGAACAGGAGACCCAGGACTAATATTCATCGACGAGATAAACAGGAAAAACCCAACAGCGCAAACAGGGCAAATCGACAGCACAAACCCATGCGGAGAACAACCATTACACCCATACGAAAGTTGCAACCTCGGAAGCATCAGCCTGACAAACATGCTGAAGAATGGCAAAATGGACTGGGACAAGTTCAAAAAAACAATTCATACCGCAGTTCACTTCTTAGACAACGTAATTGACGTCAACAAATACCCATTGCCACAAATAGAAATTGTGACAAAAGCCAACAGGAGAATAGGACTAGGCGTAATGGGATTCGCAGAACTGCTAATCAACATCGAAATACCATACGATTCAGACAAAGCAATACAATTCGGCGAGAAATTAATGAAATTCCTTAACGAAGAAGCAAGAAAAGCAAGCAACAAACTCGCAGAAGAAAGAGGAAGCTTCCCCAACTACGAACGAAGTTCCTGGAAAACGAAATTCAAGGCAACACGCAATGCAACTGTAACTACAATAGCACCAACAGGCACAATATCAATCATCGCAGGAGCAACATCAGGAATAGAGCCGCTGTTTGCCGTTTCTTTTGTCCGAGACGTAATGGAAGGCACGCATTTGCTAGAAGTAAACCCATCATTTGAAAGAATCGCGCGCAAAAGAGGATTCTACTCCAAAGCACTAATGATGAAAATTGCTAAGACTGGAAAAGTCACAGGAATGAAAGAAGTGCCAAAAGACGTTCAGCGATTATTCAAGACAGCGCTGGAAATAAAACCAGAAACGCACGTAAAAATGCAAGCAGCATTCCAAAAAAACTGCGATAACGCTGTGAGCAAAACAGTCAATCTGCCAGCAAACGCGACACCACAAGACGTCAGAAAAGCGTACTTGCTCGCTTACAAACTGAAATGCAAAGGAATCACGATCTACAGGTATGGAAGCAAAAAAGAACAAGTACTCTACATCGGCAAAGCGCCAGACGAAATAGTCTCAGCAAAATCAGAATACGCAGGCGGACACATCTGCCTAGAATGTATGTACTAATTTTTGTTACTCACTTTTGACAACGAATGTTTAAGTATACTATTGCCATAACTAATTCAAACAGTGGTGAGTGAGTTGGTTGACAACACAGACTGATATTGAAACGACAATACGCAAGTACGGCGCCTGCGCAGTCATAGAAGTCACAAACGGAATCTGCGGCAAACGCGTCGACGGAAAAATAGACGAAGTCAACAACGCCAGAAAATTCGTTGAAAAATTAACTAACGATTCAGTGCCAGTTTACGCCGGCATCTTTTTCTTCAGAAAAACTCCAACAAAGAAGATTGAGAGCGACAAACTAGACTTTTACAGACAACTGCCATCATACGATCCGCTAAGAGCAGAACAGGCATTACTGCAAACAGAGGAAAGAGCTCTTTACGAAGGCGACAAAAAAATCGCGCAAGACTTACTCCAATTCGTACGCTCAGGAATAAGCCTTGAAGACGTATTGCACCCAGAAAACTGGGAAACACTCAGAGACTTGTACCCATCCTTCGCCAAAAAAGATAGAGACTCGTACATGCACTGGCTCGCCCAAGTAAAAGGAATCTTCCTAGAAGAATACGCGGGCCTGCTATGCGCAGAAGCAATACAACCCGCGCACATTTCAATCGCCGTGCAATACTCAAGAAGAGCCGGCAAACTGGGACTTGTTCCAACACGAGAATACCACAACGGCATACCAATAAACTATTCAGGCACTGGAGAAATGGACATATTAGTGGTGGCTCCAGAAGACGTCATAATAAACGGACTGAACAACCCGAAATTTTTTGGCGAACACAAAGAACTCGTAAAATAACTATTCCTCTTCCTTCTCTTCCTCAGAATCCTCAGCAGCAACCTCTTCATCCTGATGCTGTTTGTCATCGTGCTTGAAAGTATCACGCTTCTCAATATCTTCCCACAAATCCTGCACTTCCTTCTTATGCTTCTCCTTATGCTCTTCAGACATGCCGGTATAGACGATATATAAGGTATTTAAAGGTTGCTAAACCCATAATATAACGCCAAACATGCAGATTAATGCTCAATAGGCACGTTTGGCTAATATGACAAACAACCATTAAGAATTAAACAAGGAGTTTGCCATAGTCAAAAAACTTTGAGTCAGCTATCGTCGAGAAAATGTATATATGGAAGGGGCACTTTTGAGTCAAATATGAAAAAACCATCACTAGTAAAGGAAGTTGAAAAGCACTGGGACATGAAAACCCCATTAGGCAAAAACATGCGAAAAGTCGCCGAATGGGCAATACAACACCCAGCCAGCGCAGTAGAGCCAATGCTACACAGATGGAACGGATTAATTTCAAAAGCTGGCAACGGCAAAGCATGGAATTTCGAAATTGGCTTTGAAGAAAGACCCGCACCAGCAGAAAAACACTGCAAACTAGGAAACTGCCTGATATGCGGAACAGCAATCAGATACGGAACAAGAGTCTCAGTTCTCATAAACGGCAAAAAACTCAACTTTGGAGAAGTAGGGGATTTAGTCGGCGAAGAATGCTTCGACCACATGACGTACATCGCAGAAGCAGCAGGACAAAAAAACTTCAAAATGTACAAGTCAGACCAAAAACAAAGCGAAAAAGCATACGAAAAACTCGAAAAAGTAACAGTATCACTCTCAGACCTAGCGCCAAAAGCAGTCAAAAAACTACAACAACAAGGATTCGACCTTGACAGCAGAATACTCGCAGAAGTAGCGGATGACGTGCAAAAAAAAATCATGAAAGGAGACACTTCAGCAGTCAAATACGAGCTGGACAAAGGAAAAACAAAAGACATGATAGGATGGGCATTAGCAAACAGAAAAGACATCTATGATGCAAAAGTCAGGTACACAGTCGCATTATTATCACAACGCCCAGACCTAGTAAAACCAGACCAATGGGCAGCATTCATACTCTACCAATGGCAGGAAAGACCGCTAAAAACAGCAGGAGAACTAGGCGGAATAAAAGAAGACATACTGTACTTGTCAAAAATGCCAGTTGACCACGCAGTCATACAAAAATACGGCAAAGTAGACCTTGAAAAAACAGTTGAGCCAGTAAAAGCATTCAACAAAGCAAGATGGGAAGAAGCAAAACTAGGACAACTGCTTGAGAGAGAAGCAGTCACAAAAGCGCAATCACGCGCAGTAAAAAGCGCAGTGCCATACCTGCGCGAAAGACGAGAAGTTCACAACAGAGAAACAATAAACAACTATTGCAATCCGGAAGAATTCAACACGGTCCTTACAGAACTAAAAGAAAAAGTTGACGTTGAAAGAAAACTGTACTCAGCAGCAAAATCAAAAGGCATAGAAGAGCCAGCAATGCCATGGAAAAAAGACACATGGAAAGCACTCCGCGACTTCTTCGAACTCGAAGAAAGAGTAAAAAGAACAGATAGCACAGTAAGCACCAGAGACATCTTCCTCAACTACGTATTCATGGAAAACGCGGACAAAACAGCCAGAACACTATACGTAGAAGGCAAAAAAGTACAGCTTGCCAAACAAAAAGGAGACGACGTACTTGGAAGAGCATACTCAACCATCAAAGAAGCAAAAATAGACGCTGAAAAACTTGACAAGCTCGTCAACAGCGCACTTGATTTTGAGCAAACTCCCAAGTGGATGAAGAAAAAAGTCAGGGAAACAGGCATCAGCCTCAAAGGCGTCAAAAAACTCATTGAAGACGTCAAAGAAACATACTCTGCAGGCATTCTTCCAACCAAATATGTACAACCAGACAGCAAAAAAACAGGCATGCTTGAACGGGCAATCCAGATAACCGCTGATTTTATTCCAGACGACGGCAGCATTGCAAAAAACACCACTTACCTGCGCCAGCTTGAAACAGAACTTGACGTCAAGATAGCAAACATCAGAGCAGAAGACGGAAGAACAGCAACCAGAAAATCAGACGCGCGCTTCAACACTAAAATCTACGAAGGCAGGAAGTACTTCAGCAAAGAACAAAAAACGGCAGTAGAAAACCTCATGCGAATGCTTCCGCACGAGCTCAAAGACCTTGATGTTTCAAAGACCAAAGAAATGGTTGAAGAAGTTAAAAAGTTCCACGCGGAAAACAAAGTGCATAACAACGTTACCAACAACTGGCGCTGGAACTCTGACTATGTCGACTTCAAAAAAGCAGAACTGCCACAGAAACGCGGAGTGGCACTGCAATACCTGCCATTCAGCTGGTATGCTGATGAAGCAAAACGCGTGAAAGAATTCAACTCGTGCAACTGGGAATCAGGATACACTCCAGTAACTGACGAAATCAGAAAGCAAATGACTGAGCTCATGAGCGAACGAGCACGAAAGTATCACAAATACACAGTCGCACTACCTGAAGACAAACAAATGGAAGCCATACTCAAGGACCACAAAACCGCAATAGGCCCTGAATTGAGAAAAGCCATCAAAGAAAAGCACGCAAGCTTCACAGACTTCCAAGCAAAATATGAAAAAATAGACTTGGAATTAGCGCTCGCCGGATGCAGCATAGAAGATCTCACCAGCAGACTTGAAAGATTGAAAGAAAGAAAAATAACAGTCGCCCTGCCAAGAAACAGCTACAACCACATTCCCAGCATTGACGAAATGATTGGCCAGCTTAAAGACGAACAGCGCCTGCCAGACAAGGATTACCTGCCAAAAGTCAAAGACGCAGTAAGACCAGAACGAATAGTGATGAACGGGCTCGACGTACAAGCATATGACAATCCGAAAAACCAATACTTTGATTTCATCGCGGAATCAAACGCCGAAGACCCAAAACACCAGCTGGCAATCGCGTTCGGACCAAAAAGAAACGGCAGAGCGCTGATGAAATGGACACCAACAGAACTTGACATCGGCACAACCCGCGTAGCACCAGGCACCTGGTACGCCAAAAACTGGGAGAAAAAATACGTACAGCGTATAATCGACCGCGCAGACGAAACAGGACAGGCCTACATAAGAATTATTAACGCGCGCAGCACAAATGTGTCATAGTGTTTTTAAATAAGCAAAATATAATACCATTATGCGACTACGAGACCTAGTACTCGCGGCAGGACTGCTGATACCAGGATGCCATACGCCTTCTGAGCCAGTGCCACGACACCAAGCAGAACAAACTGTTGACAATGTTGTCAAGGACGCGCTTGAATACTTCCAAAACAAAGAATACGCAAAAACACAAGGACTACTAGAACAACATAGAGACTACCAAGTAAAACAAAACAAAGACCTAGACGCGCCAGCACGCTGCCTGCTCGCACTAACATACACGATGAACTGGAAGCTAGGCGATGCAGAAACCCAATTCTGGATAGTAATGCACGAGTACAAAAGAAACACTTATCTTGCAGACCAAGTGGGAACAGAGTTCTCAGAATTCTTCAAAACACAACAATACCGGAACCTTGAAAAAATGCTAAAAGGTTACGCAGGATCTTATCCAAGACTCAATGGAGTACTAGGATTCTTAAAAACAGCGCAAAAAGACTACACGAGCGCATCAGAACACTACGGCAAAGCAGTGCCATACTTCAGCGACGACCTTGTAAACGAGTTTAAAACAGCATTCCTGAGCAGGAATCAACTATCAGCAAGCCAGAACGACCAACAAACAGCAACTGGATACTTAATTATGCTTGAAGCAATAAACGCGACAGCAACAGTAAAAAGATGAAACACAAGAAAAAGGGAGAAATCTGGGCTCCAAAACTCGGGCCAACACTAGCAGGACTGGTTCTATCCGCATGGCTGACAATACCATCAGCAGAAGCAAGAGAAAAACCCCTCCCCGCAGGAACGCCAACACAACAAGCAGAAATACTAATCGAACAAGGAAGGACAGAAAAAGCAAACGAGATACTCTACACTCAAGAAAAAATCTGGAAGCAACACAGCCCAAAATACAAAACACCAGCAAAAGAAAACATACTCAGAATAATAGCAACAGCAGACAACATAGGAATTTTAGATTACGTATCTGGAGACCTTGAACACAAAACAAGAGACATAACAAGAAGATTTGAGTCAATAATAGCAGAGTTTGAGGAAACTCCAGTAGAAACATTATACACGCTAAGGCCAGAACTCAGAGAAACCTTCAAAACAAGAACGTACAAAAAACTAAGCAAGAAATTAGACGACCTAGCAGAAGACAACATACAAGCAAGAGCAGGAAGATTCTTCACATCACTATTAGAAGCAAAGTATGACAATACAGCGAGAGATTTGGGCTTCCTAAAACTACAATACCCAGACAAACAAGAAAAATACCTTGAAACTTTCACAAAACTAGCAGATTACGCTCACAAACAATCAATACAACTTGAGATTTACACAAGCTGGGCAAAAAACAAGGACAAAGCAGCAGCAGAAATACTAGAAAAAGAACAACACAAGCTCGCAAAAGACTACAACACATTCATGCGATTACTCTACGTGCTGGACTGGGACGCGCATGACACAATAAAACAAGAACACGAACAATCACACAACAAAATCGTGAACGAAACAAACCCGGAAAATTACAAACAAGCACTAAAAGAAATACAATAGATTAACGAGAAGAATCTGCCTGTCGCTCAATCTCGCCCTTCTTTGAGATTGCCAAAGATTTAGCGTCAAGCCTGAAAGCGCCGATAATCTCTTCAGCAAGAGCATCCTCAACAGAAGTTTTCTTATTGAAACATCGCTCGTAAGCGCCCTGAACAAAATAACGCAAAGCAACATCAACCCTTCTCTGAGGAGCGCAATCAGTAGCCTTAGGATAACGAGCGCCGCCATATTCAATTGTAACTATTTCCTCACGAGGAGCAGCATTCTCCAAAGCCTTAACGAAAACCTTAATAGGATTTTCCTTAGTCCTCTGCTCAACAAGCTTGAAAGTGTCAAGAACAATACGGTAGCTCAAAGCGCCCTTTCCAGTAGTATGACCGGAGCTTCTCAAATGCTTCTTAGCCTTGTGGCCAGGAATCATAACCTTGTTAATCAAACGCTCAACAATGAAAACCTTAGACTTGTGGAATTTCTTGCCAGCATAACGCGCGCCAGTCTTAGGAACATAACGAGCATCAAGAGTAATATATCTCTGCAAGCCCATATCATCAACCTTGATTCCTTCAACAGTCCACTTGTTAAACGCAAGAACACTCATTTACGCGCCTTCTCAATCCTGCCCTTCAAAAGAGCAATCAAACTCTGATCATTAACCTTGATAACCTGCCATCGAACACCAGGAATGTCTCCTTTGGATTTTCCCTGACATCCGCCAATGCTCTCAATAAAAACCTCATCGTGCTCGTCAATAAGCTTCTGAGCACCAGTGCCTGGCATAAAAGCAGTAACTTGCCTGCCATTCTTAACGAGCTGAACACGGCAGCACTTCCTCATAGCTGAGTTAGGCTGTTTTGCCTCAAGCTGAACTTTCTCAATCACAATACCCTTAGCCTGAGAAGCACCCTCCAATGGGTCTGCCTTCTTTTGCAACTGAAGAATTCTTCTAATGTAATTACCATCGCGCCATCTACCATCATGCCTGCGCTTCTTCAACGCCTTTCCAGTGTTCAAACCGTTTGATTTTCTGCCCATTTAAACAACTCTAATCTCTTTAATAGGAAAATAACGCTTCACAATCTCCTCAAACAAGCGAAGATTCGAAGCTCCACGACCTATCAGCAAACCACGGGTTTTTAAATCTTTCGCCGATATCAATACCGTAGCATCCTGCAATTTTGCCTCCCTCAACTCCAACGGAGCCACCACTTTCTTCACAAACTGCAAGACATCAGTATGAAACTCAACAATCTTAACCCTCTTCTTAACCTTGTTCTCCAAACTTTTAACATGCTGGCCTCCCTTGCCAACAGCCTTTCCAACCTCGCCCTCATGAACGATAAAAATTATCTGCTCATCAGAAGAAACACAATCCTTGACATGGGCGCCCGTCACCTGCTCGAACAACGCAATCATCTGCATTGTCTGCATGTCAAGAACTATTTTAGTCATGCCGTAACGCCAACAACAGAAATTGCAAAAGGTTTCCTGCACACAACGCCGATCTCCTCGTTCGTCTGCGCAATCACAACACACTCAACACTGCCAAGCCTGCAATAACGCTCCACATCAGTTCTCACACTTGGATCACAGTTAGAAGCCAAAACGACCTTCATCAACTTCCCCCTTCTCAAAAACTTCAAAGTCTCCTCAGTACCAAGAATCAACTTTCCAGACGCCAGCAACTTTTTCAATTCCGCAACGATATCACTGTCAACTTTTGCCATTTTATTTCTTCTCCTTCACGATTTTTGCAATCAAACCAGGAAGGCCAGTACCAACCGGAACAGGCTGGTTAAGCATAACGTTCTCAACAACGCTGTTCAACTGGTCAACCTCGCCCTTCAAAGCAGCATTAATAATATGCTTAATCGGAGTTTCAAATGACGCACGAGCAAGCACTGAAGCCTTCTCGCTGACAACTCCATAACGAGTAATACCCATTATTTCACCGCCAGCAGTCATCGTATCAGCAACAAGCATGATATGACGAATGTCAACGTTAAGACCTTGTGTTTCTATGACCTTGAAAACCTCGTCCATAATAGCCTGTCTTGCAGCCTCAACACCAAGAACTTCCGCAATCTCGTGAATATCATTTGTAGAAGTTCTTTCAGTATCAACAAAATCAAGCTCGAATAATTTTTTCAAATTGCTACCAGCAGTAATAATGATGAACTCTTCCTTCCTCTTAACAGGCAAAATCTGGCTGACACCCTTGATACCCTTAACGTAAACTTCCTTTGCCTTCTCCTTCAGTCTGTACAAAGAGTTCAACCCTTTGTCATCATCCTTGCCCTTAAGCTTCAAAACAATAGCGCCATCCTCAGCCTTAACAGAAGCATCGTTCGCAAGACCCTTCTCAACAGCTTTTGCGAGAACCGCAGGAGTAATATCAAGCTCTTTCATCTTCTCAGAGTTAAGTTTAAGGTCAATCTTCAAATCAACAATGTTCATACCATACTCAGTAACAATCTCGCCAAGCTTCGTCTCCTTAATCTGCAAAGCGACCTCCCTGATATCCTTGCCCTTATTGTAAGGCGGCTTCAAGAAAATCTCCATCTGAGGAGTAGTAATAGACTTCCTGCCGTCAAGAATCTCAATAATACGAGGCAAACCCATCGTAACGTTCATCTCTGCAACACCAGCGTAGTGGAAAGTGTTCAAGGTCATCTGCGTGCCCGGCTCGCCAATACTCTCAGCGCCAACAAGACCAACAGCCTCGCCAGCATCAATCTGCGCAGCAAGAAACTCCTCATAAACCTTCTGAACAACCTTCTTCAACTTGCTTGAAGGGCACTTTTCCTCAATCTCCCTCAAAAGCAATGGAGGAAGCTTGTCTTCATAATCCTTTAAATCAGAGTGTACCATTTTTTCACCTAGTTCTCATTGATAATGCGCTGAATGTCAATCTTACCGCTTTCAGAACGCGCAACATCGATTCCATCCTCGCCATAAGCGAACTGGATAATCCTGCCGCTCGCATCCCTAACAGTGCCATCATACTCAACTCTCAAGTCCTGCATAGCGTTAGCCAATCTTCTGTACAAGTAACCTGACTTAGGAGTACGCAAAGCAGTGTCCATAAGAGCGTCCCTTCCCGTTATTGCGTGGAAGAAGAACTCTTTCGGATTAATACCCTGCTTGAAACCATGAATGATAAAACCCCTTGCTTCAGGAGACAAATCATTCTTCTTAAAACAGCTCAAAGTTCTACCTTTGTAACCCTTCTCAATACGCTTACCACGCATAGCCTGCTGTCCAACACAAGCACTCATCTGAATGAGAGACGTTATACTTCCTCTTGCGCCTGACAAAATCATAACAGCGGCCATGTTTGAATCATTCACGAAACCCTTGATAACCTGACCGCAGGCGTTTCTTGCCTTGTTCAAGCGCTCCAAGATTTTCAGCTCCAACGTTTCCCTCATGGTTCTGCCAGGGAACACTTCTAATTGACCGTCCTTGAAAATCTGAATCATCTGAGTAACATCCTCTTCAGCCTGGTGCAACAACTGGTCAATCTGATCTCTTGCTTCCGGAGGCAAGTCCTCATCAGCAATACCAGTGCTGAAACCATGCATCAACAAATGCTCAATGCCCAAACGGAAAATCTGATGAATAATCTTAATCGTCTTAGCAGGGCCGTACTTCTTGTGCAAGCTTCTCAAAAGAAGACCTTCGCCCTCTCCACCAATCGCCTTAGTATCAATAACACCCTCAATCAAAGTACCTTTCTTTATGATGACCTTCTCGCCAGAACGAGTAGCTCCTTCGTAATCAAAGTCGTCTGGAAGAAGAACGCTGAAAATTTCTCTTCCAGTAATCTGCTTCTTTGAAGGCAATCTGCTAAAGTCAGTAATTCCAACGTTAGCCAAAATCTGCGAAGCCTGCTCAGGATTCAACAAGCCATGCTTTGACAACAAATAATTGCCAGAGATTGCGTCCTGAATACAGCCAATAACAGAAAGGCCATACCTTGGAGAGATAAGCTGGGTTTGAACCTGCATCAAAATCTCAGCCTCAGCACGAGACTCCTCAGTCTGAGGAATGTGCAAGTTCATCTCGTCACCGTCAAAATCAGCGTTATACGGGTTACAAACAGCAGGGTTCAACCTGAGAGTTCTTCCCGGCAAGACTTTCACACGGTGGCACATCATGCTCATTCTGTGCAAAGAAGGCTGTCTGTTGAAAATCGCGATGTCGCCGTCCAACAAATGACGCTCGACGATATAACCAGGCTGCAATTCTTCCAAAGAAGCTTCCTTAGTTTCCTCAGTAATCTTTTTCTTCTTGCCATCAGGCCTTACAATATAGTTAGCGCCCGGATACTTGCCCGGACCATTCTGGACAAACTTCTTCAAATAAGCCAAGTTCCAATCGTTAACAGTCTCAGGAACAGTAAGCTTTGTAGCAATAAGCTTAGGAACACCAACCTCGTCCAAGCCAAGCATCGGGTCAGGAGAAATAACAGTACGAGCACAGAAGTTTGTTCTTTTACCAGCAAGATTGTGCCTGATACGACCTTCCTTGCTCTTAATTCTCTCAGTAATAGTCTTCAAAGGCTGGCCAGAACGATGCCTCGCGGGAGGCAATTGCGCAATACTGTTATCAAAGAACGTTGTAACGTGATACTGCAACAAGTCCCACAAGTCCTCAATAATAATTTCCGGAGCTCCGGCATTAATGTTTTCAAACAATCTCTGGTTGATTCTAACAATATCACCAAGCTTGTGCGTGAGGTCGTCTTCTGAACGCTCACCACTTTCCAAAGTAATAGAAGGCCTGACAGTAACTGGAGGAATCGGCAAGACAGTCAGAATTGTCCACTCAGGACGCGCAGTCTTAGGATTAAGACCAAACACTTCAATGTCCTCATCAGGAACCTTCTCAAATCTTGCACGAATCTCAATAGGAGAAATACGCTTGTCACCCTCGATAAACGTGGTAGGCTTTTCAATAGAAATCTTAGCCTGCTTAGCCTTGCAATGCGGACACTTACCGCCCAACTTAGAACTGTCAATCAAAGCCTTAACAGCAAGCCTTCTGGCTTCTGGACCTTCCTCTGTCTCAATTTTATCAAGATGAGATTTTGCTTTCGCCCATTTCTCCTGAGCAACCATCAACTTACCGCACTCACGGCAAGAAGTTCTCAGCAACAATTGGATAATTCTAACATACTTCACATGAATAACCGGTCTTGCTAATTCTATGTAACCAAAATGACCAATACATTCCTTCAATTTGCTACCACACGTCTTACATCTAAGACCAGGGTCGATAACTCCCAAACGAACGTCCATCAAACCGCCGTCAACAGGATAACCCTCTTTATCGTAAAGTTCAGGCGTAACGATTTTTGCTGACGCCATCTTCTTAATCATCTTAGGACTAAGAACGCCAAACACGACACTAGAAACCTGCTTGTAAACATAATGCTGAACAGCTTCCATGCGCTCTCTTGAAAACTGCTGTTTCTCTATCTTTTCTTCAACAACAGGAGCTTCAACTGTTTCTTCTACCTTCTTCTCAACAATCTCTTCCTTCACAACCTCAGCTGCTGGAACTTCCACTGTTTCTTCCTTTTTCTTTCTAGCCATTTTTTTCCTCAATACTTATTCTTCAACTGCAATCTTGGATAAATACCCAAGCTCTTGAACTCGTCCAAAATAAGCTTGAACGCGTATGAAATCTCAATATCACTGATTTCCACGTTCTCACCGCAAATTGGACAATAACGCTTGTCCTTGAACGCGTCATAAATAGCAATAATACCGCAACCCTCGCAAACCGGAACAACAGTCTTGTCAGAATCAAACCTTTCCTTCAAGAGCAAACTTGCACCATGCGCGACAAAAGTATCCTTCTCCATCTCTCCCAATCTAAGACCGCCTTCCTTTGCACGACCTTCCGTAGGCTGTCTTGTAAGCAACTGGATAGGACCCCTCGCTCTTGAGTGAATCTTGTTAGCAACCATGTGCTTCAACTTCAAATAGTACATGTTGCCGATATAAATTTTAGCCTCGAAAACTTCTCCAGTAACACCATTATACATAGTCTCAGTGCCCTTCTCATTAAAGCCTAACTCTCCCAACTGCTTTCTGATAACCGCTTCAGGCTCTCCAGAGAAAGTAGTACCATCAATAATCCTGCCGCCAAGAGCTGCAGTCTTACCGCCAACCAACTCAATCAAGTGAGAAATCGTCATACGAGAAGGAATACCGTGAGGCGAAAACAACAAGTCAGGAATGATACCAGAAGCACTGAAAGGCATATCTGCCTGAGGAACAATCAAACCAACAACTCCCTTCTGACCGTGACGAGAAACAAACTTATCACCAATCTCCGGAATTCTTTGATCACGCAGTCTAACCTGGACTAATTTGTTACCTTCCTCGTTCTCAGTCAAACAAACAAAATCAACAACACCCTCTTCGCCATGCCTTAGCGTGACTGAACTTTCTCTTCTAATGTTTGAAGCCAAGCTGTACTCTTCCAAATTAGACAAGAATCTAGGAGGAGAAGTCTTTCCAATTATGACATCTTCTTCCTTAACAGTCGCTTCAGGATAAACAATACCATCGCCTTCCAAGAATCTGTAATCTCTTTCAGACTTGTAACCCTTGACATCCTTATCAGGAATGCCAATAGAGTCCATCAAACCACCAGAGTATCTCAATTCTTCAGTAACTGCCGGCCTGAAATAAGTGCTTCTGCCAAATCCTCTTTCAATAGAACCCTTGTTGATGATGACTGCGTCTTCCATATTATAGCCCTTATAGCTCATAATTGCGACAACAATGTTCTGACCGCTCGGATGAGCGCTGTAATCAGAAAGCTCGTGCATCATAGTCTGCACGAGAGGCATTTGAGGATAGTGCAACAAGTTAACGTCCATGTCCATACGCACAGGATAGTTTCCAGCATACAAGCCAATGGACTGCTTCAAGTTTCTGCTACCAATAATAAGACGTGCAGATTGAATGTAGTCACCATACGGAATAAGGCCAGTAACAATGCCAAGCATGGCTAATGGAGAAATTTCCAAATGAGAATGTTCAGGAGTCAATTCCTGATCAGAGAAAGCAATCAAACAATTCTCTTCCTCAGCAGCGTCCAAGAACTCAATAATACCCTGGTCGATCAAGTCGCCCCAAGTGATTTCGTTTTTTTGAAGCTGCTTAACGTGCTTGTCAGTCAAAGCAGGCATTCCGCCATTAACAACAATCAAAGGACGCCTGCAACGACCCCTTGCGCTTTCAACAAAAACGCGGTCCAAGACATCATCAAAATAAACGTTAACGTTAGACGAGAGAGCGCCAGAACGCCTGTCCTGCCTGATACGGTTTACAAACTCCTGAGAGTTATCAACATCGCCGACAAACTTTCCATTAAGGTACACTTCACTCATCTTCATCTCACCGTCTTCAAGCCAGCTGACTTCAACTGTTTCAAAACATCAGCCTCAGGAGTATCATTGCTAACAGTAGCAAGCATGCTGAAATTCTTTCTCAAACCAATATTAGTACCCTCAGGAGTCTCTGAAGGACACAATCTTCCCAAATGCGTAGCGTGCAATTCTCTAGCCTCAAAGTTTTCCTGAGAAGCGTTCAAAGGAGAAACAACTCTCTGCAAATGAGAAAGCGTGTTGAGGAAATTGAGTCTTTGAATTCTCTGCGAGACTCCTTTCCTTCCACCAACCCAGTTGCCGGTTGCCATTGCGCTGTAAATCCTGCTCGTCAGAAGCTTGTCTCTTATGATTACCTTAATGCTCGGGAACTTGCCACGCTTGACAATACGCTGGAAGTTATACAACAAGTCGCCAATCAAGACTTTCAAGTTCATCCTAAACAAGTCAGCAAGCAAGTCGCCTGACATCTTAATCCTCTTATTAGAATAATGGTCTTTGTCATCCAAGTCAGCCTCTCCACGGCTGACAATAATGTACTTCTTCAACATCTTGCACAAATTATAAGCCTTGAACAAACGATCTTCTTTCTTCGTTCCAATATGAGGCATCAGATATTTATCAATAAGCTCAATCATCCTTTCCAACCTAATTTCTCTCGTCTGAGTAACACCTATCAATTTTGCAATAGCATCCATCGCGTCATCAGGGTTTTTCACATCAACATGCTCGAAAAGATTGATAAGAATTTCATCATACTGCTTGTCCTTGCTGATAAACTGCATAATTTCTTCGTCCTTCACCATACCTAACGCTTTCAAAACAAGAACAACAGGAACACGCTTCACCCTCGTGAAACTCAAATAATACATGCCGTCCTTCATCCTCTCAACAGTATGAGGAATCTTATAAGAACCCTGCTCGCTAAACAGCTTGCCAACAAACGCTGAAACCCCGCCAGAATCCTCATCAACAAGGAAACGGTTAGCACCAAGATCCTCGATGTTAACAAGAACCCTTTCAGTACCGTTAATAATGAAATAACCGCCTGGCTCGTCAGGATCTTCGCCCTTCTCTATCAATTCCTGACGAGAAAGCTTGTTCAAATGACAGAAATTACTGTGCAGCATTATTGGCAAGTTACCAATCTGAGTTGTGAAACTTTCCCTCTGAACATCATTAACGTGCGCTGAAACCTCTATAAACATAGGAGCGGCATATGACAACTTTCTCAATCGCGCTTCAGCAGGGTGAATGTTACGCTTAGAACCATCAGCTTCAATGATTTCAGGCTTTGTAACCCAAATCTTGTCCAAACGAATCTTGAAACTTTCCACATTTGGCGGAATAATAGTCGGCTCGATCTCTTTGTTTTCCTCAACAATCAGATTAAGCTCTTTCTCAGCAAAATTATTGAAACTCTCAATGTTCGACTTAACAAAACTGTTCTCTTCAAAAAATTTCTTAATTAGAGTTTTCGCAACAGTCATGCTGAAACCCTCCTATAGAATGTAGTCTCGCCAGCAGTAGGACTCTTACGGGAAATTTTCACAATGTCACCCTCTTTAACATCCAAATGCTGAATTGCAGGATCAGTCTTGTAAACTCTAGGAAGATTAGGCAGGTCAATAGCATATTTTTCAAACAAGTCCTTACGCTCCTTCTCAGTAAGCTTCGCGTGCTTCGGCACAAGTTCGTGCTTGCTAACGTCAAATTTTGCTGTCATGGTTGTGTGTAAATATAACGGGCCGGACGGGACGTTCAGCTCGAGAGCGAGGTGCTCACGAACATTTGAACCCGCGACCATCCGCTTTCTGTCTTAACGATAAAAGGCGGATGCTCTACCAGGCTGAGCTACCGGCCCTTGATCGTTCTTCACTCTTATGAATTTGATAGACTGGTGAATAGAGATACATGACAATTTGCGAGAATTTTGAGACGTTATACCCCATTGTGCGCACTACCCTGTAACAATACACGCTTTGGGAAAGGGGGTTATTTATAAAGCTTACGGTTTTGAAAGAAAAATAAGAACGCCGAAGCCGGGAATTCTAGACTGCGCAATCATACCAAGGGGAGCTCAACCGCCGCTCCCCTTTCGAACCCCTGCGGAAAATACGCCGAAGCCGGGATTTGAACCCGGGTTGCAAGCGCGACAGGCTCGCGTGCTAGGCCACTGCACTACTTCGGCATGAAATTACGTTTGATATGGGCGATTTATAAATCTTATTGCACTATTCTATAAGATCAAGGCTGGCAATCGACCCTATTCTTGTATGCTGCCTATTATAGGAACCAGAAAAAAACGTTTTTTGCTTTGGAACTTCAACTGCCTTTTTCACTACAACAGGCTTAACATCAGGCCTGCGCATAAAACCCAAAATCTCATCAACAGCAGCATCAATACCCCTTCCAACTGAGATTTCTCTCTGATTATCTTTTTGCACGTAAAGACTCGAATGATAGTCCTGGAAACAAGTATAATCAACCTTCAAGAAGCATAAAGCGCTGGTTGTCGGATGCAAAAACGAATAAGTACGAATAGACTTTATCTCAAAATAATCAGCAATGCCCCCAAAATCCGCCTTATTAACGGCTTCCAAAAAAGCCTGAACGCGATCAGAATCCTCGCTAATAGAAGGAGGCAACGCATTGCCAATAATCCTAAAGAACAAACCATCATAGTCGCAACTAGGGTCTTCAATCATTCCCCTCTCAAAATCTTCCTTCACTCCCATCAAACAGAAGAAATACTCAGGGGCTTTATATCTTTTTTCGTCGACAACATGCCACACGCAGCATTAGAGTCCAAACCCTTAGTAGTCCTAATAATAGTCTTATAGCCAGCAGAGATTAACTCCTTTTTAAACGCCTCAGCAGACTCCTTAGACGGACGAACAAAATCAATGCCCGCAACAGGATTGTACGGAATAAGATTGATAACAATATGCTTGAAAGGACGCAGGATTTCAGCCAATTCTTTAGCGTTTTCCAAACTATCATTTATTCCAGAAAGCAAAACATACTCTATCATTAGCGGACCGCGCTTGCAAAACGGAAATTCCTTGCACGCATCAAGAACTTCCTTAATAGAAAATTTCGTGTTAATTGGAACAATACTGCTTCTCAATACATCATTAGGAGCGTGCAATGATAATGCAAGCTGGCACTGAGTATCCTTTCCAAGCTGTCTGATTTTATCCGGCAGTCCAACAGTAGAAACAGTAATCTTCTGCCAGCTCATGCCCCGCTTTCTCAACTCATTAACAGCCGCAACAACATTATCATAATTGTGCAACGGCTCACCCATACCCATGAATACAACGTTAGTTATTTTTTGTTCAGAAACACTCTGCATCAAATCAAGCTGTCCAACAATCTCGTCTTTCGACAAGTTTCTGGAAAAACCCATCTGGCCAGTCGCGCAAAAACTACACTTCATCGCACAGCCCACTTGGGAACTGATGCACGCGCACAACGTCCTTTTGTGATGGATGAGCACACTCTCAACCCTTTTACCATCATCTAACTCGACCAAAAACTTCCTAGTGCCATCCTGGGCTTTGACTTCTGAAGCAATGCGCATGAATTAGACGACAGAACAGGTATATAAATTACTTTTGTAATTCGCCGACGGCAACAGCATACGTGGCAGCATACGTGCCAAGAACGACTGCCTGAGAAGAAACGGCAGCTAATGTTTTCTCGGCCATTTTAGCGTACTTCGTATCATCAGCAACAATAGAAAGCAACCTTAACACCAGAGCGGCAAAAGCGTTCTCGTGAACAGGCTTCTTGCGCTCTTTAAGCCTGCCAACAGCATCCTTTGCAAGAACATCAAAAAACCCGCCGTTCTTCTTATCATAAAACTTTTCCAAAGCCTTAGCAACAGACAAAGCCTTAGCCTTCCACTCAAGCTTATTCGTCCTCTTAAAAGCATGAATCAGCGCAGCAAGCAAGTAAACATGGTCTTTCAACAAATACAAAGGCTTCTCAGCAGGATAATAATGAGCAACCAAGCCGCGCACGTTCAACTTATACAAAGACTCCAACAATTTCAAAGCAACCTTCTCGTACTCAGCATCAATGTTTGCCGCTTCAAACAAAGCCAAAGCAGCAGAAGCATTTGCATCAGTATAAATCGTCTTGTCAACAAAAGGATGCTCCTTCTCCAAACGATTCTCAAAAGGAAGCTTGCAATACTCCTCATCAGCATCCTGACTGCCATAGAAAACCCCTTTTTCGTGATCATACAATACTGTGAAGAAAAAGAACAGAGTCTTGTTAATAGCAGTCAAATATTCCTGCCTGTTAAACAAGCGGTAAGCGTAAACATAAGTCGACAACAATCTGGCATTATCCTCAAGCATTTTCTCAAAATGAGGAATAGTCCAATTACGTTCTGTTGCGTACCTAAAAAAACCACCGCCAGCACTGTCAAAGAGCTCGCTCTGAAACATTCTCAAACAAGAATTGTCCAACATTCGCTTAGCATCAGCATCCTTGTGCTTCAACAAACGCCAAATCAAGAATTCAAGGATATCAGGGTGCGGAAACTTCGGCTCAAGACCAAAACCACCATTCACAGGGTCATAAAAAGATTTCACTGAAAGATAAAACTGCTCGCTATCAAAAAGCAACGGCTTTTGCACACGAAACTTGCTCTTCTTAGGCTTGTACTTCTTAAAACGGGAAATACCATCCTCGAGAAACTTCACAGCGTGCTGAGGAGGAACATAAGTAGCAGCACTAACAATCTCTCCATCAGAAGCAAGAATCGCAGTAGTCGGCCACCCGCCAACATTATAACGCTCATTAACATCAGGACGCTCATCAGTATCGACTCTGACTGGAATAAAGTTCTTGTTGATAAAAAAAGCAATCTGCTCATCACCATAAGTCAAACGATCCATAGTATGACACCAATGACACCATCGTGCAGAAACAGACAACAAAATTGGCTTTTTCTCCTTCTTCGCCCTAACAAAAGCAGCCCTGCCCCACTCGTGCCAGTCTAATCCTTCCATAAGAACTTGTCCAGCTTGCTCCTCGCCTTTTCACGCTCTACCTGATGGTGAGCCAAAAATTCAGAAATTTTTTCAACAGCAATCTGCTTAAGTTCACTAGTCAACAACTTGCCAGACTTATAATCATCATAAATTTGGGCGAGCTTCTTATCATCAGGCTCCAAACCATAACGCAGCATCTGGAAACTAACATCAACATCAGGATTACCACCTTTACTCCGATGCTCTTCAACAGTCTGCTGGCCTCCACTAAACGCGTACTTCTTAATTTTTCTTTCCGCCTCCTCAGGAGAATCAGTCAACGCGATGAAAGACATAGGATCAGAAGACGACATCTTACCGCCCTTCAATCCCGGCTGGAACATATGATAAGTAGAACTCAACTGCAAAAACTTAAACGCCTCAGTCCTCTGAGACAAATCACGGGCAAGGCGCAAATGAGGGTCCTGGTCAACACCAACAGGAACAACAACAGGCAAAGCGCCACCCTCAAACTCAGGCAATTGAGGGTGCAACATATCAGCAGCCTGCAACAAACTAGCAGCCATTTTCCCCGGAGAAATATCACCATAAACAGCCTTGAACTCGTTAAAAGTTGCATTACGGGCGAGCATGTTAGCTAAAGAATAGTATGCGTTTGATTTCTTACCTTCTTTTGAACGCTTTGACTGGAAATAAAAATCGCAATTCTTAGGCTCAAGACCAAGCGCAATGTAATTCAACAAGTATTCCTCAACAGCAGTCTGGTGCAACTCAGCCATGTTAGGAATTCTAGAATTAAACGCTTCAATATCAGCAACAGTAACGTACAATTTCGCGCCAAGCTTTTGGTAAAAAATCATCTGCTCAGCAACCATCTTATGCCCAAAATGAAACTTGCCAGAAGGCATCAAGCCAGTCATCATAACAAAATGCTTCTTTTTCTCAACAGCATCAACAATACGCTCGAAATCCCTGTGCGCGAAAATAATGTTTCTTCTAAACAAAACGTGGTCAAACTGTTTTGGCAAAGACGGCATTGCCTTTAGCCCAAACTCTTTGATTAAACGTTCATAATCCACAGACCCCTTGACCTCCCAAGGAGTAATCACCATTTTTTCAACCATAGCATAAAGAGAGCATCTTGGGTTTTAAAAGGTTATGGCAAAGACACTTCTTCGCCATACTATCGAAGAATTTTTCTTCAATATCATTCCCACTTATCAACAAACAACTTATCCTTAGATTGGCCCAGCTCTAACAACTTCTTCTCAACTTCCTCTACCATATCAGGAGGACCGCAGACGTATGCATCAAAACCTTTCTTGAAATGTCTTGAAAGCAAAGCCTGCACTCTCCCACGCTCACCCTGCCATTGAGGAAAACCCTCAACAGTAATAGTTGGAACAAGCTTCAATTTACTCAAACTTTCAAACTCGTTCCTGTAAATAAAGTCGCTCGGAGTCTTCATACTATAGATAAGAATAACCTCTTTACCTTCACCTAACGCCTGATGAACCATGGGCCTGAAAGGAGCAATGCCAGTGCCGCCAGCAATAAGCAAAAGTTTCTGCGCGGGCTTCAACCAAAACATGCCATAAGGACCATCAACATTAACTTTCGCACCTTCCTCCAAGTCCTGCAAGTGAGCACTCAAACCGTGACCACGCGCAACACACAACTCAATAAAATCCTGACCCGGAACAGAAGCAATACTAAAAGCGCGCCTTAACGGCTTATTATTCTCGCCAAGAAAATCATCACACCACACACCAACCCACTGGCCAGGACGGAATGAAAACTTCTCAACACCAGGCCACGCCAACCTAACAAGCTTAACCTTAGGAGTCTCCTGCAAAACCTCTTTAACAACAGCTTCGACTTTCATAATCTTTATTAACGCAGAACAGCATTTAAAAGATTTGTCATGGAATACCGTTGCAAGATATGCGGCGTCTCATTTGAAAGCAAAGAATGGGCACAAAAATGTGCAGAATGGTGCTCAAAACACAAAAGCTGCAACATTGAGGTTATGAAACACGCAAAATGACAGAAAAAGCCACATTCGCGGCAGGGTGCTTCTGGCACGTAGAAGAAGCGTTCAGAACAATCACAGGAGTACTCAAAACAACAGTCGGATACACTGGAGGAAAAATGAAAAACCCGACTTATGAGGACGTCTGCAGTGACGAAACCGGACACGCAGAAGCAGTCCAAGTAGAGTTTGACCCTGCAGTTGTACCATACGAAAAACTACTCGAAGTCTTCTGGGCAATACACGACCCAACACAAAAAAACAGGCAAGGACCGGACGAAGGAACACAATACCGCTCAGCAATATTCTACCACACAGAAGAACAAAAGAAAACTGCTGAAAAATCGCTAAAATCGCGAGAATCCGCAGATTCTCGGGAATCTCGGAAACCGCAGGTTTCCGATGAACTTGAGGATGCAAAGCATCCGTCAAGTCTTGAGAACGCAAAGCGTTCCTCAAGTGAAGAACAAAAAAGGCACAAACAAAAAATAGCGACAGAAATCACAAAAGCAAGCACGTTCTACAAAGCAGAAGAATACCACCAGAAGTATCTGGCAAAAAAAGGAAAAAGCACGTGCGGAATTTAACGATACGTTTTTATAGACCTGCAAAGGCAATACTCTTGTAAAGGGGGAATAACACATGGCAAAACCAAACCCGTTCGAAAACGCAATCAAAAACCTGAAAGAAGCAAACACGCACGCAAAAATACCAGACGCGATATTCAACAAGATAATAGTCCCAGAACACATCCACCAGTTTGAAATCACAGCCAACGGCAAAAAATACCACGGCTACAGAGTACAACACAATTCTGCAAGAGGACCATACAAAGGAGGAATACGCTACCACCCGCAAGTCGACCTAGACGAAGTCAAAGCACTAGCAACATGGATGAGCCTAAAATGCGCAGTAGCAAACATACCATACGGCGGAGGCAAAGGAGGAGTAGCCTGCGACCCAAAAACACTCTCACAAAAAGAAAAAGAAGCAATCAGCAGAGGCTGGGCAAAAGCAATGGCGCCATACATTGGACCATGGAAAGACGTCCCAGCACCAGACGTCAACACGGACGGGCAAACAATGGCGTGGATACTAGACGAATACGAAAAAATAACAGGACAACACGCTCCAGCAACAATAACAGGAAAACCAATAGAGCTAGGCGGAAGCTTAGGAAGAGATAAAGCAACATCACAAGGCGGATTTTTTGTTCTAAGAGAAGCGCTCAAAGCAAACAACATCAAACCAGGCAAAATAGCAATCCAAGGAATAGGAAACGTCGGAGGCTGGCTCGCAGAAATATTACACAAAGAAAAATACACAATAGTAGCAGTAAGCGATTCTAAAGGAGCAATTTACAACGAAAAAGGATTAGACGTGCCAAAATTAATGCAGCACAAACAAAAAACAGGAGCAGTCAAAGACTTCCCAGGAAGCAAAAACATCACAAACGAAGAACTACTCGAAGTAAACTGCGACATACTAGCACCAGCAGCACTAGAAAACGTCATCACAAAAGACAACGCTGACAAAATAAAAGCAAAAATCGTTCTCGAAATGGCAAACGGGCCAACAACACCAGAAGCAGACGTGATTTTACACAAAAAGAACACAATCGTACTCCCAGACATACTGGCAAACGCAGGAGGAGTAAGCACGAGCTACTTCGAATGGGTGCAAAACCTCTACGGCTACTACTGGGACTTGCAAGAAGTCGACGACAAACTCGAAAAACTAATGGTAAAAGCGTTCAAAGACGTGCACGAAACAGCCAAAAAACACAACACGACATACAGAACAGCAGCAAATGTTGTAGCACTCGGCAGAATAGCAAAAGCAATGGAATTAAGAGGAGCTTAATCCAACATAACTTTCTGAATCTCCTTCAACAACTGCAAGCTATTACGCCACTGCAAAGGCGAATCTTCAATAAAATAATGACGAATAACGCCCTTCCTATCAACAAGCACGTAAGCACGATTGGCAAAACCAAACTTGTGCAAAACGCCAAACTTCTTCGACATCAACTTGCCGGTATCGCTCAACAAAGGAAAGGGCAGTTTCAACAATCTCGCCCAAGCACGCTGAGCCCAAGTGCTGTCGGTAGAAACACCAACGAGCTCCACTCCCGCCTTCTTGAACTTCTTGTAATGCTTAGCAAAATCCTGAAACTCCAAAGTACAAATAGGACTAAAACAAAAACAGAAAAACACGACCAAGACATTCTTGCCCTTATACTGATTAAGACCGATCTTTTTGCCAAGAGTAGAATCCAATTTCACACTAGGAACTTTTTTGCCAATCATATCAGCTTCTCACCAGTCTCCTCGTCATAAACATGAATGACCTGAACAGGACAAACCTCAGCAGCCTCCTTGTTAAGCGTTAAAGCACTCTTCATCTTATCAGTCAACTGACCCTCCTTAATCACAAGAACTTCATGACCATGCTCGTCAACCTTGCCGCCAATCAAGTGAGCCTTTCCATCCTCTTTCATCTCCCAAAACTCAGGAGCAACAGCAGCGCAGGCAGCAGCGCCAATACACGCCTTCCTGTCATAAACAATCCTATACGTCTTCTCAGCCATACAGACTAAAAAGTCTTGAAAACCAATTATAAACCTTTTGCTTATTCCTGGAACAACTCGTCAACATCAACAATCGGCTTTCTTCCCTCAAATCCAGACTCACAGTCATGCCAGAACTTAATCTTGTCCTCGCCCAACAGCCAGCACAAGTAAGCCTGCTCGCCATTAAACAAGAAAGGAAAATCGATCAAGCCATCATCAATGTCCTTGACAACAATGCCTAGCTCGTTCAACTGCTCGATAACCCTGTAAAACTGATAATACAACTTATGGAATTCCCTGTTAGCGCGAACTTGCTCTGTAACAAAATAATGAAAGCCCCCCTCGCTCGAAACTTCCAAGACAGCATCGTGAGTTTCCAAAAGCCACGCAATCTTGTCACGCAAGCGCTGAGCTTTCATAACCAACCTTCTTACTAAAGGCAAACACTTCTCTGCTTCCTCAATAGTGAAATTCTTCATTCCACCGGCAGTCCCGCTTCCGTCCACTCAGCAATCCCTCCCTCGTAAGCCAAGACCTTAAAACCAAGGCCTGACAGTTTTTCAGCAGCAAAACCAGACAACGGGCAAGTAAAACCACCGCAATACACGATGATAGTCTTTGACTTGTCCAAACTCTTCGTCTCTTCATCAATAACATTAGTCGGCAGGCTCTTAGCGCCCTTAATGTGCCTGTCCAAATAACTAGCATAACTACGAACGTCAAAAATTACAACATCCTTCTTATCCAGCATCTTCTGCAATTCCTCTTTTGTTATCGTCTTATACTTACCCATGCCAGTTTTCTAACGCATGGAACAACAACCTAACACCAAAGCCAGTGCCGCCCTTGCGAATGTAAGCGTCATCAGAGTCAGCCCAGCTCACACCAGCAATATCAATATGAGCCCAAGGAGTCTTCTCGACAAAATTAGACAAGAAAACGCCGCCTACAATCGAGCCAGCCATTCTAGGCACAGTGGACATGTTAAAAACATCAGCAATATCAGACTTGACCAACTCATGATACTCAGCCCAGAAAGGCAACTGCCACAAACGCTCACCAGTCTCAGTGCCAGACTTAATCAAACTACCAATAAGCTTGTCATCCCTGCCCATAATTCCAGCGCAAGCATTACCAAGAGCAACGCGCACGGCGCCAGTCAAAGTTGCAATATCAATCATCGCGTCAGGCTTCAAATTCTTTTCAGTATAAGCAAGAGCATCTGAAAGAATAACACGGCCTTCTGCATCAGTGTTGCCAATCTCAATGGTCTTGCCATTGTAAGCCTTCACAATGTCACCAGGCTTGTACGCATCCATGCCAAGCATGTTCTCAGTAGCAGCAAAAACTCCAACAACATGAACTTTAGACTTCAACAAAGCAGCAGCACGAACAGTCGCAAGAACAGTAGCAGCGCCAGCCATGTCCTCCTTCATCGTAACCATGCCATCCGCAGGCTTAATATCTAAGCCACCGCTATCAAAAGTAATACCCTTGCCAACTAACGCAATCTTCTTCTTGCCACCGCCATTGTATTCCATGATTACAAAACGCGGCTCGTTAACACTGCCCCTGTTGACTGCCAGAAGAGCGGTGAGACCAATTTTTTCAATCGCTTTCTTATCATACACGGTAACTTTAACGCCTAATTTTTCCAGTTTCTTAGCTTCATCTGCAAGATCTGCCGGCTTCAAGTTACTCGCAGGCTCGTTCACCAAGTCGCGCACCAAATTAGTGCACTCGCCAAGAATCGCGCCTTTTTTCACATCAGCATCCACGCTGTTGCCAACTAAAGTAACCTGAGAAATGACCTTGATGCGATGCCTATCAACAGTCCTATACTTAATGTATTGATAAGCGCCAAGAACACTGCCCTCGGAAACAGCCTGAGCGCGCAATTGTCTGGAAGTTCCCTTAACATCAAGATTGTGCAAAGTCGTAGCATACTCAGTAATACCGCAGAAATCCCTCGCAATCTTAGCGCTCAAACCAGCAGCCCTTCTAAGAATTTCCAAATTAAAATCCTGCGGTTTACCAAGACCAAGCAAAAGAATATTCTTGGCAGGAATCTTGTCCAAAGTCGAAACAAGCCTGAACTGCAGCCACTCACCCTCAAACTCTTTTCCCTTAATTGCGTGCGCGATAGCGCCATTCAACTTCGCATCAACAGACTTCAACTCAGAAGGAAGTTTTTCAGCGGGAAAAAACAAGCCAACGACAATTAGCTCTGTTTTGAAAGAATCAAGATGGGCGTCAACAACACTCACTTTCATGCAAAAAACAAATCGTGAAACAGGTTTATAAGGTTTTTGGCTATAGTCGAGAAAATTCCTTTTGCAACAACAACGCATCACTTTCAATATTTGGCGATTCCGTGATAACAACGCCCTTAATCTTAAATTCCTTCCACGCTTTCAGCATATCACGCCAGTTAAAATCAGACTCCTCGAAATTCAAATGGTTCTTTTCGCCCTTCGGACCGTAATTAATGCCACAACACTGAATGTGCATGTTATCCAACGCTTCCCTGCCGAGACCCTTCTCGATTTGGGAGAGAATATCTCTGAATTCCTCTAAAGTATTGTTTGTACCGTTATATCTAGCGTGCAAATGGCCAAAATCAACACATGGCAGGACTTGTTCAACATCTTGAGAAAGCCTTATTGTTTCCTGCAAGTCACCCCACTGAGTCTCCTTGCCAGTTGTTTCAGGACGAATCCAAATCTTAACACCCTCATCCTTGAGCGTTTTCACAACATCCTTAACGCCTTTCTTGACAATCTCGTGAACTTTATCCTTAGGACGGCCAAGATAATAACCCATGTGCCAAGTAATACTATACCCACCACACTCGTTAACACGCCTTGCAGCAGAGAGCATCCTGTTAATAGAAGCGTGCAATTTTTCAGCTTCCAACGCGGCAAGATTCACATAATACTGGCCGTGACAAGTCAACGTAACATTAAGCTCTTTAGCCACCTTCTTAATCTCAGGAGCAAGCTTCTCATTAACGTGCACATTTTGAACAAACTCGAACTCCATAGCATCAAGGCCAAGAGCACGAACTTGCCTGATGCCATTCATAGTATCACGAGGAATAGTCGACATCGGAATACCAGGAGTGCCAAAAATCAAGGATTTCATAACTTTTCATACAGAACGCGTGTTTATAATTTTATCGCGCCAACATCATCAACGCACAACCAAGCAGACATATTGCCAAAACCCTTCTTACTGATGTTGAAAGGCCTTACTTTCTGAGCATTTCTCAAAAATATTAGCAGGCAATACCTTTTGTGCTTGAAACGCGCGTAGAATTTGCTCACATCACTAATATTAATTCCGTCAACACTGCCAAACTTGTCCAAGATTTCTTTCACAGCGTGCGGAGTGAGCTCGGAAAACTGCAAAACACGCTCGACCTCCGCTTTAATCGTAACAGGCTCGCCAGAATCCTTGAAATAAACACTCTCGCCAGCTTTAATCCTATCCCACGGAGCAGACTTGTTCGAATACCATCTTGACTCAATCTTTTTCTCACCAGAAAGAATCTTCTGCGTAAGCTTCCACGACTTTCGCATAATAGCAACATGGTCCATTCTATTTCACAATCTTCAACAATTCTTTAAGATCACGAATCTCAAATTTCGGCTTTGGAGTCTCAGGACTGCGCTGCTCACCTCTGCGATTAATCCAGCAAACAGCCAAGCCAGCACTAGTAGCGCCGCAAACGTCCATCTGAGAACTCGCAACGTGCAAGACATCAGAAAAAGGCAATTTAAGAGATTTTACGGCCTTCTCATACATTTCAAAATGAGGCTTTGGAACACCAGTCACATCGGAAATAAAAATGCCGTCAAAAACAACAGGAATCTTCTTCACAACAATCGAAAACAATTCAGGATCAGCATTAGAAACGATAACAATCTCGCACTTCTTCTTCAACTCAGACAAAACCTCAGCAACCTCAGAAAAAGGCATTATATCCTTCCACTTCTCAAACAACAACTGCTCCTCGCCAGCAGGAGAAATGCCAAACGTCTTGCAAACCTCATCAAGACTCTTAGTTACCATCTCCTTATATTTCAAACGAGGCATCTTCTCAACATACCAACGACCAGCACGCCTCCAAGCCAAAGCAAACTCCTTAGCAGAACACTTCAAATTATTATTCTTAACAATAACAGAAGAAACACTCTCCCAGACCGGAAGCCAGTCTACAAGAGTTCCCCAAAAATCAAGAGTAACAGCACGGAACTTTGTAGGCCTATCCGAAACTTTTCCCGCAACCACAACTTTGCTTAGCATTTGGATTGTTAATCTTAAAACCAGACTCGTTCAAACTATCAACATAATCAATCTCAGAGCCGCGAAGCATGTTCAAGCTGTCAGCATCAATAAACACTTTAACACCCTTGTCCTCAAAAACAATATCGGCCTTTTCAGGAGCCTTCTCAAAGTTCATCTGGTAAACAAAACCAGAACAACCGCCAGGCGTGACAGAAACCTTCAAGCCATGACCATCAAGCTTGTCCTTAGCCAGCAATTCCTTAATCTTGCTAGCAGCACCCTCAGAAATAAACACTTTAGCAGGGCCCTGAGGAACTTCTTCCTTACTTGAAGAAAGCCCACTGGCTTTTTCAAGTTCCCGAGAATCAGCGGATTCTCGCGACTCTTCAGACTGTTCAGAAGAAACAAACTTGTTAATCTCACTAACAAGACTTTCAACAGTCTCATCATCAAGACCGTGAACCTTACAGCCAGCTTCAATCGTGTCAAACACGTTAGCATGACAGCCAACACAATGCAAGCCGTGCTCGAGCATAATAACGGCCGCGTCAGGATATTGCTTCAAAACATCAGAGATAACCATGTCTTTCGTCACTAATTGCTTGATTTCAACTGTATGATTCATCTTCAACCTCCAGCTTCATTCCTAAATACTGAATAACTCCCAACTTCAACACTTTCAAACCCAGCAAAGCGCACTTCAAACGCATGCACGAAATTGGTATATTAATAAGTTTCAACGCGTCCTCTTTATTAAACTTAGCTACTTCTTCCAAAGACTTACCAAGAGCATATTCAGTAAGCATTGAAGCAGCAGCCATCGAAATAGCACAACCCTTTCCTGAGAAACGGCAGTTTCCAATCTTGCCATCTTTAATTAAAACGTTCATCGTTATTTCATCACCACAAGAAGTATTAGCATCATGGCTGATGATATCAGGATGAGGCAAGACTCCCTTATTCCTCGGATTACGATAATAATCCAAAATTATCTCCTGATACATTTCGTCGATCATAAGCGGAACACCTTCTTCGCCTTCTGCAAAGCCGCAAGGAAAGCATCAACGTCCTCTTTGGTATTGTAAGCACCAAAACTAATCCTTACAGTTGCAGGAACGCCAAGACGCTCCATCAACGGCTGAGCGCAATGATGACCACTCCTAACACAAACATTCTGCTGGTCAAGCACAGTAGAAACATCATGAGCGTGCATGTCGCCAAGATTAAAACTAATAACGCCCGCTCTATTCTCAGGACCGTAAATAGTTATCAAGTCATCTTTTTTCATCTTGTCATAAGCATACTTGGACAGTTCCTGCTCGTGCTTCCAAACATTCTCCATGCCAAGACCGTTCAAATAGTCAACAGCAGAGCCAAGACCAACAACACCAGTCACGTTGGGAGTGCCAGCCTCAAACTTCCAAGGCGCATCATTCCAAGTCGCACCTTCAAAAGTGACAGTCTTAATCATGTCCCCACCGCCAAACATCGGAACCATCTTATCAAGCAATTCCCTCTTTGCAAAAAGAACACCAATTCCAAACGGAGCAAACATTTTATGGCCGGAAAAAACCATAAAGTCGCAATCCAAGTCTTTAACGCTAACGGGCAAGTGAGGAACACTCTGAGACGCGTCCAAAAGAACAGAAACACCATTCTTATGCGCCTCAGCAATCATCTCCTTAGCAGGATTAATAGTTCCCAACACGTTGCTAATATGCGTGAAAGCAAACAACTTGGGCTTCTGCTTCAACAAATGAACAATAGAGTTCTTGTCAAGCTCGCCAAGCTCCGTAATAGGAACATAAACCAATTTAGCGCCAGCCTTCTTCGCAAGCATCTGCCAAGGAACAATATTACTATGATGCTCCATCTCAGTCAAAAGAATCGTGTCACCCTTGCTGACGTTAAAATTACCCCAACCATGAGCAACCAAATTAACAGCCTCAGTCGCATTCCTGACGAAAACTATTTCTCTAGGATTAGCGCCAATAAAATCAGCAGTCTTCTTTCTAGCACCCTCGTACGCCTGCGTTGCCTCCTCTGCAAGAGAATAAACACCGCGATGAATGTTAGCATTAGTAGTCTCTTCAAACTTTCTCACAGCATCCAAAACAAACTTCGGCTTCTGAGTAGTTGCAGCGCTATCTAAATAAATCAAGTTGCGCGCAAAAAACGGAAAGTCCTTGCGCACCTTACCAGCGTCCAATACAGTTATGCTTGCCATTTCTCCAAATAATGCTCAAAGCCCTTAGGCAGTTTCAAAAAACCCTGAACTATCAACTTACGAGCCTCCGATTCTGACACGCCCCTGCTCGCCATGTAAAACACCTTCTCAGCATCAATAGGACTAACAGTCGCAGCATGAGAAGCTTTTACCTCGTCAGCTTCTATCTCCAATGAAGGAATAGCTTCTGCCTGAGAACTTTCATCTAAAAGCAAAAAGTGCTGTGAGACAAAACTATCACTCAGCTGTCCGTGCTTAGGAATTATTACTTTGGCATGCGAGAGAGCGTTTTGTGCTTTTCCAACAACACCACGAACGTTAACACGCGATATTGTATTTCTCGCATCATGAATAATTGTTAACGTACTCTGAACATTTCCGGACATGAAAATCTCATCAACATAAACCTCAGCACCCTCGCCGGCCAATCTTATAACACGCTGGGCAGTTTCAGGACTATCATGAACCAGCACAATCCTCTTCTTCTCATTAGCAGGAACAACAAACTCGTGAATCATCCCACACTACCCTCCATTTCCATCTGAATAAGCTTGTTCAACTCAACAGCATACTCCATAGGAAGCTCTTTCGTAAATTCAGCAATAAAACCAAGAACGATCATCGCCATGGCCTCGCTCTCAGACAAACCGCGAGACATCAAATAGAATAATTGCTCTTCTCCAACCTTGCCAACAGTAGCTTCATGAGCAATAGTAGCACTCTGCTCCTCAATCTTCATAGTAGGATAAGTATCAGAACGCGACAACTTATCCAAAATAAGAGCATCACACTTAACAGAACTCGTCACGTTCTTAGCACCCTTGGCAACTCTCAAAAGACCACGATAACTAGAACGACCGCCATCTTTACTGACAGACTTGGAAATTATTCTCGAACTCGTGTTAGAAGCAAGATGAATCACTTTGCCACCAGCATCCTGATGCTGAGCTTTTCCAGCATAAGCAACACTCAAAATATCAGCTTTAGAACCCTCGCCCTTCAAAATAACACAAGGATACTTCATCGTAAGCTTACTGCCAAGATTTCCGTCAACCCACTCAACAGTCGCGTTCTTATGAGCCATAGCGCGCTTTGTAACCAAATTGTAAACATTACTGCTCCAGTTCTGAATAGTCGTATAACGAACCTTCGCGTTCTCAAGAGCGATAACCTCAACAACAGCAGCGTGCAAGCTGTCAGTAGAATAAACAGGAGCAGTACAACCCTCAATATAGTGCACTTCAGCATCCTTATCAACAATAATCAACGTGCGCTCGAACTGGCCGACGTTTTTTGCGTTAATCCTAAAATAAGCCTGCAAAGGAACCTTTACTTTAACACCAGGAGGAATGTAAATAAAACTACCACCACTCCAGACAGCACTGTTCAACGCGGCAAACTTATTATCGCCCGCAGGAACAATAGTGGCAAAATATTTCTTGACAAGCTCAGGATGCTCTTTAACAGCAGTATCAGTATCAGTGAAAACAACACCCTGCTTTGCCAAATCCTCTCTTAATTTATGATAAACAGTCTGGCTCTCATACTGAGCGCCAACGCCGCCCAAAAACTTCTGCTCAGCCTCAGGAATACCAAGCCTGTCAAAAGTCTTCTTAATATCAGCAGGAACGTCCTCCCAATTATGAGCGGTCTTGTCCGTTGGATTGAAAAAATAAGTATACTTGTCAAAATCAATGTTTTTCAAATCGCCGCCCCACTCGGGCATTGGCTTGCTCAAAAAAATCTTCAACGCTTTCAACCTAAAATCGAGCATCCACTCAGGCTCTCCTTTCACTTTAGAAATCTGCCTGACAGTATCTTCTGAAAGACCCTTAGCAGTCTTGAAAGCAAACGTCTCAGGATCCTTAAAACCATACTTCTTCTCGTAATCATTATTAAGAATAGTCAAGCTCATACAGTAATCAACCTCTGATAGCCCTTCTTTTCAACATCAACAGCAAGAGAAGAATCACCGCTCGCAACAATTTTTCCGTCAACAAGAACGTGAACAAAATCAGGCTTCAAATAATTCAACAAACGCTGATAATGAGTAATAATCAAACAACTGAAAGCAGGACTTCTCAAAGCATTAACAGCCTTAGCCAACAACTGCAAACTATCAACATCCAAACCAGAGTCCATCTCATCAAGAACAGCAAGCTGAGGGTTTACAGTCAATAATTGCAATATTTCAGCGCGCTTTTTCTCACCGCCAGAAAAACCAACATTCACATCACGCTCAATAAAACTTTTGTCAACACCAAGCAAAGAAAGAGAAGAATCAAGCTGTTTCTTAAAATCAACAAAAGACAACTTATCATTCTTAACCTTCGCCAAAGTAAACAAAAATTTTGAGAAACTAACACCAGAAATTTCCAAAGGACTCTGGAAAGCCAAAAACAAACCAAGCCTTGCACGCTCATCAGGCTTTAATTGAAGAATGCTCTTTCCATCAACAAGAATGTCGCCTTTTTCAATCTTGTACTTAGGATGGCCTGCAAGAACGTAAGACAGAGTGCTCTTGCCGCTACCATTAGGACCCATTAAAGCATGAACTTCACCAGGATTGACAACTAACGAAATTCCTTTAAGAATACCCTTTCCATCGATAGAGACATGAAGGTCCCTAATCTCCAGTTTCATAACATTTCCCCCTATTGTATCTGAATTAAATCTGTCTTCTCAAAACAAACATTACAATTCTTAGGAGCGCCCCCCAAAGACTCGTGCACCTGGCACACAATACGCTCCTGCCTGATCAAATTAACCAAACGCTGCATTTCACGCATCAAACTAGTCTCACTAACAATCCTACTGGCAGACTCTTTAATAGCCGCTTTAACCTTGCCATCAAACTTCAAGATAGAAGCACGCTTAGAGCTCATATACTGGCTCACAGCAGGCTCTGTAACACTCAAAAGCTTCGCAATCTCCTTCTGAGACTTACCGCTTTCCTTCATACAAAAAGCGATTTCCTTCCTAATAGCAGGAAGCACGTAAAACACCTCGATCTCCTGAGGCTGCAGCAAACGGTTAACCATAGTTAACTAAATAGAGGGAGTTTATATATAAAGGTTACTCAAAAATGCTCTTAAAACTACTGTTCGTTTTCCTTCAACCATTCCTGAGAAACAGGCTCGTACTCCATCAAATCCGTTATCTTTTCCTGACTGCCATAAAGAGGCACAGTATCAAAGTACACGTTCTTGAAACTAACTGGCTGCTGGCCTTCAATTTCAACCTGAATAGGCACTTGAGTGCGCTGTTCGATATGCAAAATAACACGCACGCCATTCACATCATAATGAAGGGACGGCTGAACTGTTTTAGGCACACTCAAACTCGTAACGCTCTGAATTCCCTTCTCAACAAAAACAGGCTCAACATCAGCAAAATCCGCCAAATAATCCAACGGGCCCTTAGGCGCCCAGTCATTAAACGGCATCGACGTAAATTCATCAACGAAATGCTTGCAATCAGAGACTGACCAGGTGAATGCATTACCTAACATTTGCGCCTCGTGCTGAACATTACAATACGCAACTGCTTTTTTACCTGTTAAATCAACAAACACGTCTGAAATTGGCTTCCTATCAACAAAAATCGGCTTCGAAAGCATATGCCGCGCTTTGCCATTAGAAACAAGCACAAACCTGTCCTCAAGCTCATAAGCATACCCAGCATGCTCTTGTGCTTTCGTTAACAACTGTTTTGCAATTTGAACTGATTCAACAACTTCAGGCACAGGAGCAACAACTTCTTTTGCAATTATTTTTTCTTCTTTAGAAGGGCACTGCCCAAGAGAAGACGCCGTGCTGCCATCCCAGCACTGCACAATCACTTTCTCCACAACCTCTACAACCTTTTCAGGCTGAAGCGCCGGCTGGACTGCTGGCTGCGCGCAGGCCACTAGAAGCATTAAAACTAAAACCCACCCTTTCATGACAAGTGAATTTCTTTCCAAGAATAAAAAGGTATCGCAAAATTCGCGTAAACAAAACTACTTCTCAGCCGCTGCCTTCCAATCAAACTTTCAGAAAGTTTGATCAAATTGCTCCTTGTTCGGAATCGAGAAGCAATTGGATAAATGCTTGCCTTCAGCAAGCATGTTTAATACTCTTCTCTCTCACTCACAACGTCGCAAGACAATTTAGACTCACTTCTCAGCCGCTGCTTTCCAATACTCAGAAACAGGTGTGTACACAAGCCAGTCTTCGGTAATCTTCTCCTGACTGCCGTACAAGACCATAACGTCAAAATATGCATCACGGAAGTCAATCGACTGCTGGCCCTCAAGCTCAATCTTCAAAGGCACCTGATAACGCCTGTCAATACGCAAAACTACACGCTTGCCATCAACCATGTAATGCAAAGAAGGCTGAATGGTCTTGGAATTACCACCAATGCTGATAGTCTGAATGTTATTCTCAACAAGAATTGGCTCCAAATTTGCAAACTCTACAAGATAATCCAAAGGACCCTTAGGAAGCCACTTGTCGTACGAAACAGGAATTGGCTTGTCAAGATAATCCTTACACCTGCTCCTTTCAATATCAAAAGAATCATCCGACATACGACCTTCACGCTCAACATTACAATAAGCAACAGCCTCTTTTTTCTCCAAATCAACAAAAACATCAGTAACAGGAGACCTGTCATCAAGAGTTCCAAGCTTCAAGAACAAATGACGAACCTTCTTATCAGAAACAATAACCATACTATCATCCAACAAATAAGCATAACGGGTAAACTTGCCCTTAGCATCATTCAACAACTTCTGAGCAATAGGAACTTCAGCAGCCTCGACAATAATCTTGGCAGGCTCTTTCTCCTCCACTTTCTCCTCTGCTTTAGCAGGACATTTATCTAGTGACTCAGCAGTGCTGTCGTCCCAGCACTGAACAACAACTTTTTCAACAATTTTTTCCTCAGAAGTATTGTTAACGCCCGGCTGGACGTAAGGTTGGGCAACACAAGCAGACAGTAAAAAAAGCAATAAAAGCACTCGTTTCATGAAGTTTTGAGAAAAGTGAGAGAATAAAAAGATATCGGTAGTCAAGAAATTACTTCCACAACCTCTCAGAATCTTTTAACTGCTCAAAACTATTAACAGTAACCCACAATCCGGAATAAACAAAAGAATTCACTTTTTTCTCCTTAAGCCACTTCTCATAACTTCCAACATCAGGCAGTTCCAAGATATCGGACTTGCTGAAAACTGTGTGGCCAATATGCTGAACCGTCTCATTCTGCGCATACATCTTTCCGCCTGCAAGAACGCTGAAAGGAACAGGCTTTCCAACAATACAAGGAGTGTCTGATTTCAAAGCTGTTGAAACGTCAACACGAGCCAAATCGTCAACGTTCAAAACATAAACCTTTTCAGCATCAGGACAACAAGACAAGAACGCTTTCTTAACAGCGCCAGCAGAACCAAGAGGAGATTTTTCCAAACTAAACTTCATGCTAAGATTTTTCTTTTTCACAAAGTCAACAACTTCCTGAGCGCGATGGCCAAGAGCGAGAACAACATCAAAACCCTTCAACAATTCCAACTGCCACTCAAGCAAAGTTTTTCCATGCACTTCAAGCAAAGCCTTAGGCGGATGACTATCACCAAGACGCGTTCCCTTTCCGCCAGCTAGTATAATTGCAGATTTCATAAAAGTAAAAACTGCAAGGGCTTTCGCCCCTGCAGTGAATCCCCGCGGCCGGATTTGAACCAGCGACCTTTCGGGCTCAATGCGGCTGACCCACATTCATCCATGAGTTAATACTCCGTCCGTGGGCGACTGCTCTACAGCCGAATGCTCTACCATTGAGCTACGCGGGGAATAAGTAAAGAACAAGACGAGCTGTTTTTAAATTTAACTCTTAAACCTGATTTCAGGCTTGTTAGAAACAGCCTCTCTTTCCTGGCCTTCAACACTGAACTTCACGGCAGTAACTGGCAAACTCATGCCTCCAAGCACGCCAAGCTTCGTGCGCAACTTATACATCAAAATACGATGCTCCTTAGGATCCATCATGTCAATATCCCAGCGAATAATAGTGCCGCTTTCATGCGGAACAACCTTTGAAGGAGCAAGAATGGTCTCCTTAACCTCCTTAATCACGTCAGCAAGACGAGGAGCCAAGTCCATAACGCGAACGTTACGGGCAACCTTGTTGCTCCTGTTAACAAGCTCGATAACGACCTTCAACTCACTAATGCCACCCTCGTGGCTTGCAATAACAGAAGCCCTCTTGCGCACAGCAATCGGACTCCTAAACAAGAAATACGCGATTGCCACAACAACCGCTATCAAGAACAACCAGAACAACGGCCTATAATTGTAAGTAACAACAATTTCGAACATTCCACCAGCCTTTAACGGAACTTCCCACTCAAGAGCGCCAGAAACACTCCTCGCAGGAGGAACAGCGCTAACAAACCACTTCTTAGCAAACCAAGCAGGAACCCTGTAAACATGAACCAACTCCTTGTTCGCCTCGTTAGACAAAGTAACAGTGTCAATGTGCTTCAAAAACGAACTAACCTTGGCAACAGCAGGAATTACAGAACCATACGGAATAACTTCGTAAGGCACTGAGAATAAGTCAAACTGGAACGCCTTATCCTTTTCAGGAACAATAACAGAAATCTGCAAAGCATCCTTCTGCGGAGGAGTCCTCGGATCAAGCTCTACAATAAAAGTCAAAGTCTTCTTCTCAAGAGGGCCAAGACTCGTCGAATAATCCTTGTTAATAACCGCGCTGCGCACTTTTACGTCAACCTTTTCCAAAATACGCCGGTTCTGGTTTTCCAAAGACAACTTAATCGTCATACCAACCCTTGGGTCAATCTGAGAATCAACAGTCGCAACACCGCGAACTGCAGGCAAATAAGTAGCATCCTCAGGGAAAGGAGAAGCAACCTCGATGTAAACAACCTCTTTCTGCACATCGTTCGAGCCAGTGCGCTTGAAAGTCAAAGGAAGATTATACGCGCCAGGATTCAAATTCAAAGGACGCACGCGCAAATTCGTCTTCAAAACACCTTCAGCAGCGACCTTCAAAGGCTTTTCAACGCTGACATCCCACGTAACATCATTAGAATAAACCTCGAACAATTCCTCAACAGGAGAATTATGCTGGATTTCCAGCTCAAAAACAGCAGACTCGTTAAGCTTGATAGTCCTCTCCGAAGGAAAAACTTGAACACTAAAGTCAACAGCACTAACAGAAAGTGCCAACAATAGAATAACCGCAAATAACGCAACACTCCTCATTTTTACTACAGAAGAGGCGTTAGTGTTTATAAAGTTTTTTAATTGAAAGAAATAAATTAAAAAAACAAAATCAAAGCTTGCGCTTGATGTCAACAATCATCTTTCTAGCTTCATCCTTCATCGCAAGGCCGAAACCAATGCCGAACATCAAAGCTAACGCCAGCATGACTCCGCCAATGACTATCAACAAGCTGTTCGTGGCAAAATCAATCTTAACACCAATCTGGTCAAGAACGATAACGGTCGTGAACACTAAAATGACCACTTTGGCAGCCAAAGCCACAGTACTGGCAGCTTTAGCCCTAGTCTCCCTGATCTTCATGCCAACATAATCAGCAGCCATGATACCAATCAAACCAATAACAACTGCCACGATGACCTGCGGAATCCACAAAGCGACATCCAACAAGAAGTTCTGCACTGCGCCAAGATTAATCACGTTAGCAGCGGCAGGCAGGAACAAGATGAACACGTACCACTTGGTAATAAGCTCTAAGAAATGGCTCAAGCGGAACTCGCCAACAATCCTTGACAAGTTAGTCTTATGCAAAACCCACTTGTCAAAATGCGCCCTGTCAAGAACTCCGCCCAAAATACGCGACACAATCCAAGCTACAACGTAGCCAACGACCAATATCAAAACTGCCGCGATAACGCCAGGAACAGCGTCCATAACGCCGTAACCAAGGCGTAAAAACGGACTTGTAACTTCTTCTAACAATGCCATACTCATTCACCTCTTTTTTTTAACAGATTAACATCTAAGTCAGAAATTGAAAAAAGAGAAAAAGAAAAAGAATAAAAAAATAAAAAGAAGGCTTAAACAGCCTTTACGGTTACGTCTGCCAACGTGGTACCAGTCACTTCTGCTTCCATTCCGGAAACACTCTTGATGGCACCTGTTGCAACTGCACGCGAACCTTGTCTTGTGTTCAATGAAGTTCTACCGTTTATGAGCAATGCTACGTTTCCGTTCGTGTGGCTGAATAGCTTCACGATTGCCTTGTTCTGAGGCACGGATTCATGACATGGCTCTGGGTTGCCCAACAATGCAGCCGCAATTGGGTTTGCACATGGACCACCTACAACGATAGCATTGTACATTGCAACATCGCTGACTTCTGAAGCGAGCTTTGCCGCACCAATCTGGATTGGTTGAACTCTCTCAGCGCCGCCTGCTGCAACTGCTGTTGTGCTGACTATACCGCCAGTAACAAAGACACGAGCTCCTCTCTGTGAGAGTGGGTACTCGAACGTCAAGTCCTCAGCTTCATCATCGCCCTCTGGGTCGAACAACTCTGCAAACACACCATATCCTGATAGTGCTTGCTCGATGTCGTCGTTCTCTTCAAGGTCGAATAGACCGAAGAACAAACCTGCACCGGTAACTGGAGAAACGTTTGAGACGCTCGCAATACCGATTTCGTTGCTTGTTCTGGCAGTGACTTCAACGCTGATGTTTTCGTCAACTGAAGATTCGTCGAACTCCTTTGACAAGGTTGTCAAGGACAAGTTAAACGAAGACGTGTTTACTCCGCCGCAAGCAGCTGCTGGCAAAGACGTGTTTGCTGGTGTTGCACCAGGGGCTGCCTGGAAACCAAGGTCAATGATACCTTCACCCTGAATGCCGATGACAGCTTCTGAACAGTCGTTCAAACTACCGTTACCGTTCAAATCAACAACTATGTTTGAACCAGTCATGTTGACTCCAACTCGGTACGTTATACCGCCTACTACTAGGTCAGCAAGTCTTGTCGCGCTGTCAAATGTGACTTCACGAGTACCAGTACCTAAGTCGGTAAAGGTCAACTGCCTGTTTGTCGAGTCTAGACTGTCGTACCTCAAGATGTGTGAGAAACACGTGTTGTCGGAAGTCGTAACATCACAGTTGCTTACAACAAAGAAGTCGTCATCAGTGATATAGAAGTTCGCTGCTGATAACAATGTTGCATCAACTAATGGTACACAACCTGCGGCGATACAGAACTCTGTGAACCAGAGGTCGTCATCATCGTCACCATACTTCAAGGCATCGACTAAGGTTCCTGCCTCGTTGCTTGCCAATGGGAAGTCAAAGAAAATTCCTTCCTGGTTGGTAAACTCCAAGTCATACTCATCGTCACCAGCTGCGTCAATACGAACTAGCGTAACACCAGTGTCCATAAGACCTTCATACCTGATGTCCCAGTTTGGCGTCAACATTCCTTCTGGCTCGTCCATCTGCTCTCTAACACCAGTTCCTGGAGGCACAAACATGTCACCAAGTACTGCGTCTGCAGTTAAGTTGTACTGGATGTTCTGAATTTCGTATTCAGCGCCAGTCAAACTTGTTGCTGTTGGAGCGTTGCTTGTGAACTGAGCACGAATTCTGACGAATGAGTCTTCAATCGTTTCTTCGTTAACTTCAGTTCCTGCCTGCTGGAATACCTGATCGCTCGTGTTTGAGTCAGTAAACTCAACCTTGTAAGCTCCCAAGTAAAACTGCACGATGGACTTCTGAATGTCCTTTCCTGTTGCAAGGATGTCACGGATACCAATCTGGGTACCGTCTGCAAGGACGTCTGTTTCTCCATCTTCAAGTTCGTCAGTGATTTCTCCATTAATTCTAAACTTCACTGCACCCTCTCCGTCAGCCGCAGTCTCTGAGATAACTAGTACCTCAACTTCGTATTCCTTGCCGTCAACAACATATGTTTCTTTGTCGTTTTCACCAAGAACTGCTGAAACTGCACCGCCGATCAACTCAAGCGTCAATCTTGGAGTTGTAGCTGATGCAGTCACGTTAGTACCAACTACGATTGTACCAAAGTTTGCAACTGACAAGTCAGTGTCAACAATGACGAATGGCTGTCCGAGAACTGTGATGTCCTCATCTTCCAAGTCTACAAGGTCGTCAATTTCAACTTCTGATTCGAGACCTTCTTCAAATTCCAATTCCCATTGGAACAAGACGTCACCATCCTTGTAAAACAAGTAATGGCCTACACGGTCTCTTTCATCTTCTGCAAAAATAACTGATGAAGATTCTGCGTCTACAGTACCTGGTAGTGGGAATCTCAAGTATTGGTTGAATTCCGTGCTACCTTCGTCTGTAACAACCTGACCGCCCTTCAACATATCAAGGTCAACTTCTGTCAACGTTTCACGAACGTCTCCAAGTAACTCGCCGATTTCGAGCAAGTCTGAAGTGGAACCGATTTCCACTGCATCGCCTTCAACCACGAGTTGCGAGGGTGCACCTGCAGATGCAGTCTTAATAACTGCTTGTGATTGCAGACTCTGAATGATGTCTACTGCACCAATCACGTCTGAACCATCTGCTGCGTCACCTACAATAATCGCTAGGTTTGAAGCAGGCGTTCCGTTCACGATAAACGGCGCTGGATAGTCTGACAGCTTAGCTGCGGACGCTCCAAAAATCGTCGCTCCTACCATCGTTAATCCCATTCCTAAAGCCACCATCTTTTTAATCGCTTGTATTGCTTTCATTCTAACAAACACCTCCGTGTTTTTTGGCTATTATGTTTTGTATCTCTACTCGGTGATGTAAAGACTGTGAGGCAGAAACTAGTGGACTGTATTTAAAACTTTTGGAAACCATATTTTTATGACCTATATTTTGCATTGTCTATTTCCTCTTTTTTCCAGCCGGGTATTTCTCGTCTAACAATTGATTAAACTACCTAGCTAACTGCTAACTAAACCGCAGGGAGTTTATAAACTTTTCGTACTTACATAACGTACATGTTCGCCGGAAAAACGTACTTGTTTCAGCGGGTTTATCGACGATAAACTAAAAATATCCCTACGACGTACCAACAATAGAAAGTACTTACACGAGCGCAAAGCGCGTTGACGAGCACATAATCATCATCCTCAATAAAGGATTGCGCTGCTTGAGCTCACCATATACAGAAACGTCCTGCTCACTCGCCAAACAACTGTTAATAGGGTGACCATGCAAGTCTATCAATGTTTCCTGCGGGCATTGAACGCTCACAACATGGATTACGTTTGCCCTAATGACTTCAGGAAAAGAAACGTCGCTTATTATATAGTGTCCGTTATCAACACTTCCGAACAAGCATGCTTTAATCTCACGATGCTCATTAGAAATATATTCATTCTGCAAACGCTCTAAAATATTGGTCTCAAAAACAATAGTTGCGTTAGGAAAATACAACGCGTTCTGTTTTACTGACTTGCTTTGAACAACACCTTGGAATACGTCAGAGAAAGACAAAGAAAATACGAGAATCAAAAGAAAAACTCCAATAAATATAACAACCGGCCTCCTCCACCACGGCTCAGGCTCCTCAGGAGCTTCAAGTTCTTTCGGATTGATACCCTCAAAAACATCAATTTTTCGTTTCATGGAGATGTAACGGACAGATATCGCTAATTTCGCTCTGCTCATCAGCGGAACCTGTCTGCCTTATCGAATAATCTTCTAAAAGCGCTTGCGCTTTAATCACTCAGCGATATGCGGCGGACAGGATTCGAACCTGCGAAGGCACTAAGCCACTAGAGTCTAAATCTAGTCCGTTTGACCGCTTCGGTACCGCCGCGCAAGTTTCATTCTCCAAATCATCCTATATAATACTTACTCATATTTACGCAAGAACTCCTCACGTGTCATATTAATGTCATCCAAAATGTCCAGAAAGAGTCCTTTTCCAATTTGCTGTCCTGAATGAACTGGCACAACAGTCATTCTGCCATCTTTGTGTTTGAAAATTCTATGACTGCCCTTTTGCCTCACACAAGAAAAGCCTTCTTTTGCTAGAAATTTACACAGATCTCGTGAAGAAATAAGCGGAAGTTTCAAACCTCGATCTGCTGGACGCCTATAAATTTGCTTTCGGCTTCGATTTTAATTTTATCTTTAGTTTTAACCTCGAGGCATAACTCGATAGCTTCCTTGATGTTTTTCATCAGCTCATCAAGAGTGCGTCCCTGAGTGTGACATCCTTCCAGCTCAGGCACCTTGCCAAAATAATAACCATCTTCATCCTGTTCAATGATTACATGAAATTTACGCTTCATACATACTCTCAATGGTAAAAGCCTATATAAATGTTTTTCAAACGCCATGCAGCACCTCCAAAAAGAACATAGGAAACGAGCTTTAAATCCGCTACGACAACAAGTCCAGTGCCAAGAATTGCAGACGGGAAAGATTTACGGAATGTCCAGTATTATTTACAGAATTACTTTCGCTTTCTAGGATTCTTCCAATTATAACTTCTCAGCTTAGAACTCTTGCCGTAACCGCAACTGGCGCAAACAGACTTTTTGATGTGATAACTATTCCTTCCACACCTTCTGCACGGAACGTGAGACGTTCCACGAGAACGCTTACCCTGCGAACCTGTTCCACCGTAACCTTTGCTCATTTTATTATGCCGGGCTGATCAAAACTATCGTGTCACCGCGAATGAAAGCAGTGCCGAGCTTGCGCTTAACTTCTCCATCAGCGCGCTCCTCAGTATCATCAAGAACAACATTAATATGAATGTCAAACGCCCTAAGCGTTCCAACATACTGTTTGTTATTCTTGCACTCAACAATAACTTTCTTATCGCGAGCGCGATTCAATGCATCAAGTGGTCTTGCTTCCATAGGTAAACACCCCAAATATTGGTTACAAAAAAGTCCAAGAGGGGAGTATTTAAAGCTTTCTGTCAAAACCCAAACGACTTCTGCTTCTTCTTATAATACTTGTACCCGTAATACACGACGAAAGGAAGCGCTATGATAAGAAGCAAATACCAATACCAAGCAATACCCTTGGCCTCAGAAACAGGAGCTTCAGTTACACCCTGCACCGTTGATTGCTCTTCAACTTCTTCCTGCTCTTCAGAAGGCTTAGCGCCAGCCTCACAATCATCCCCAACGCCATTTTTATTCGAGTCGTCCTGGTCCTCGTTAATCACGGCAGGACAATTGTCAACAAAATCAAAAACATCATCACCATCAATATCTTCCTCTTTAGCAAAACGAACAATCAAATCATTCTGATCGCCATCATTATTCAAATCTCCAAGAACGCCCTCAGACGAAACAAACGCAACACTGTTCTCAAAAACAGACGGCATCATTCCCGCAACATTAAGCTT
>CAZDUA010000007.1:0-5010 GCA_964508495.1 uncultured Methanosarcinales archaeon
GCAAAAACTTTTGTCGTAAGCTTACTATGCGCGGCCTCGCGAGCCTGGATACCAGAACCAGTACCCATGTCAAGAACAACCCCTTTAGAATACTTCTTCACAAACTCCTTCAACAAAAAGCTGTCTTCCTGAGGCTCGTAAACCATGTCAACAATAATTGAGTAAACATTTAAAAGCGTTGTGTACAATCTGAAAAGTATGGACAAGGGGAAAATAATCAAAACAACAGAAGAATACGTACGCAAAACACTCGAAGGAGAAGGCTCAGGACACGACTGGTGGCACGTAGACTGCGTAAGAAAAACAGCACTGCACATTGCCAAAGAAGAAAAAGCAGACCTATTCATTGTAGAACTTGGCGCTCTATTGCACGACATCGCAGACTGGAAATTTCACGACGGAGATGAAACAGTAGCACCAAGAATAGCAAAAGAATGGCTGCAAAAACAAGAAGCAGACGAACAAACAATAGAACACGTCTGCCACATAATCAAAGACATCTCATTCAAAGGCGCAGGAGTAAATACTCCAATGCATACTACAGAAGGCAAAATCGTCCAAGACGCGGACAGAATACAAGCACTGGGCGCAATAGGAATAGCAAGATGCTTCGCATACGGCGGAAGCAAAGGAAGAGAAATTTATAATCCAAACATCAAGCCAGCAATGCACCAAACATTCGAACAATACAAAAAAGCAAAAGGAACAACACTGAACCACTTCTACGAAAAACTTCTCTTGTTAAAAGACAGGATGAACACTGAAACAGGGAAAAAGATAGCACAAGAACGCCACGAATACATGGAACAATTCCTAAAACAATTCTTCAAAGAGTGGGAATAATGAAAACAGACGAACAAGGCAAGTACATTGAATTCCAAGATTTCATCAAAACAATTGGCTTGGCAACAACAGGCGGACAAGCAAAAATATTAATTAGAGCAGGCGTAATTCTCGTCGACGGAAAAATAGAAATAAAACTAAGAAGAAAATTGAGAAACGGAATGATAGTAGAATATGAAGACAAGAAATATGTTGTTGAAGAATCAAAACTGACCTGAAAAGTTTACGGAAATCTCTACGATAGACTTATTAATGAGCTTTACTTCTATGTTTTTATGGCAAAAAAGAAGGTTGATTTGATGAATCTCGGACCAGAAACTAAAGAAAAAAAGGAACTATTCGAAACAATCTGGAGAACTCTTGAAGAAAAATGGAAGAAAGAACATCAAGATTCGCACTAGTTATTCTTAGTCAGGATACAGAAAAAGGAATAGATTTTAAGGTTGTTACAAAAAATCAAGGCGTTCCTAATGAACACATAATAACGCTTGTAAGAAACTGGCTAAAACTGACGGAAAAAATATATTACGATTCTTTCAAAGAAAAACACGGAATGTAATTATTTCAACACACCAGTACACTTCATCTCTTTATGATTGCAAACCTCGCACTCCCATGTCAAATACTTCGCGTTTCCACTCACGGTAGCGAATGACTTATCCATCGGACTTTTGCACTTCGGACACTGCGTTTCCATGTTTCCACCTCTCTCTTTCAACTGCTTCGCAATATTCTTTCACTCTTGAAACAATCAGGGGTAAATAAAACTTTTCAATTTTCTCAGCAAAAACCTCGTGAAGAGGCGCATTTTCAGAAATTCTGTACGAATTACCGACTTTTTCAACAATAAAAGAGTCCTTCAAACGCTTAACCTGCCTTCTTATATTAGAAGAAGCAACGCCTTTCATAGGTAAATTATGAGTTTTCCTTGACAATATAACAGATTTCTCAATATCGGACAAAGAAACAGGCCCAACAGCCTGCAATAAAGAATGAAACACGTCCACAACAACATCCCTGCCATCCGCAGGCTGCAATAAGCCAACACTTAAACACAACTTCTTAACAAGCTCCCTGCCAGTAAGACGAAAAGGCTTCTCATACTTCCTTAATGTTAATTCCGCTAACGGTTTCTCTCTATGTTTCATAAGGCCTGCACGCAAACTGCATTGCCAGATAGCCCGGCAAGTCGCCCTTAAAATAATTCACATAAAACGAATAACTAATTCCATCAAACAACAAATCCTTCAAACGACGAACATACTTGCAATAAACATACTGGTCGACAACCTTGTACAATGTATCAGTATATGCTGACGTAAAAGTGCTATCATCACCTTCGTGAACAATCTTTGCCTCAAAAGGCGGATAATCAGGACCGTAACTGACAGTAAGACCCTTGCCAAAAGTAATACCGGTCAAAGAAATCACTTTGTCATCACGCCAGTAACCAATAATAAATTTGGAATCATCGGCATCAAAATTCCTAACTCTATTCTTATCGTCATAAAACACGTTTGTGGTTCTCAAGCCACGCGTCAAATACTTAATCAAACCCTGCTTGTCGTAATCAATACTCGTCTCTCCAGCAACACCGCGTTTAACACTGCGCAATTGATACAAACTATCATACTCCATGTGCAAGGTCTCAGCGAAGCCCTTAATTTCCATAAGTTTGCCAAGCGAATCATAAGTAAAAGAAAGCTTAGTAGCACCAGAATCAATATCAGAAAGCCGGTTTTGAGAATATAAGAATTCAACATTCTCAGGACCAGAAACTTCTTTCAACAAACCATTTTCGTACTTGTACTCCCAAACCTCGCCAGTCTTTTCAACACGCAAAAGCCGATTATCCTCAGAAAGACCATAAACAAAAGTGCCAAGACTGCCAGACTGCTTAACAGTCCTAGTAACAAACTCGGAAGGAACAGTTTTAGATTGAACCACAGGCTCGACTATTGGCGCTTTAGAAGAAACAGGCGCTACCTCTGGCTCAGAAACGGGCGCACACGCGACCAAAATACACAAAAACAACAACAGTATCTTTCTCATCAGCTAAATATGCCAGCAAACCACGCCCACAAGCGGGCAAAAAAGCCCGGTCCTTCCACTTCGGGCTCGTCAGTAACATTTTCTGGAACTTCTTCAGTTACATTTTCAGTAACATTAACTTCTGTAACATTAGCCTCAATAGTCACGTTCTCAGGCTCTTTCTCAACACCAAGCATGCCTGGCTCGACACACTCGCATTTCTCAGTGCAAACACCAGGGTCCTGAGTATTAGTCGTACAAAGAGTATTAGGAGGATCGCAGTCTTCATTACGCTCAACCTTCTTATCACCACAAACAGAAGCAATCTGAGATTTGTTCACAAAACCTTCAACAATAACAGGATTATAGTCAGCAGGAATTGTTTGGTTAATGTTGCACCCGCAAGTCTTCTTATTACAACTCAAAGAAATATTAATCAACGCGCCATAAGCCGGACACTTGTCATCAGCGCTACCATCACACACCTCAACACCTTCTCTTATATTGTTCTCACAAAAAGCTTTATTCACCCTGGGAAGACAAGTACAATGCTGAGTATCACAAACAGTATCAATCTCTAATAAAGTGGCAAGCTCATCGCAAAAACCCTCTTCGACGCCTTTCTCACACAACTCAAACTCGTCAAGCTTCTCATTACCACAACGATAATTGGTAATAGACCAGTCCAATTGCGCATATACTGCCGGCAGAAGCAACAAAGCCAACAAAATCACTATCTTTTTCATATAGCAATGAGAAATATTCCCTTATAAAAAGATTATGGTTCTGGTGATTCAACATCCATCATCGGCATTCTGTGAAGGCTCGTTATATTCCTCATCACACGCATCACCAATACCATCACCATCACTATCTTTCTGGTCAGGATTGAAATCATCAGGACAATTATCTGCAACCGCGGCACAGCCCTGACCATTTGCTTGTCCTATTCCATAGGGCGCACTATTCGATGGAGGCTCAATTGATATCGGCATATTGGTTTCTGCCTGGAAAAGACCAGCAGGAGATGACAAAGACCAAGCCATAATCCCAAGACCAATTATTCCAACAATAAGGACGCTGAGCAGAATCGGATATCCTGGCTTCTTATTAATTTCCATGAAGTCTTCATTATGATTGTAACTACTATTTTTATCATTCATAAGAGTAAACCCCGTCCCCGTCAGGATCATTATTAGGACACGTTTTTGGCTGAGGTGTTGGTTTAACACAAGCCGGCTTAGGTGAAGGTACTGGCGGGAAGTTGAAAAGCGGCAATTCCTTGTTCTGGCCTAAAGTAAACTCGGGCCTTGAACACTCGCACTGCAGTGGAATCGGCTGGCCACCAAGCTTACTTGAAATAGACTTAGTTACACTACACACTGCATCGTCAAAATAATTCTTACATTCCTTATCACTTGTGCACATCTTTCCAATTGAGTATGAGCCGGGACCTAACGCAGGAGTTCCCTGCTTGCACGCTTTGCCCGCCACATAACTTTGCCTGTTGCCTCCACCACCGCCTGATGGAGGTGATGTTGGAACTGGAGTTGAAGATGGGCAATCCGGAATCTCCACGAAAACACAGAATAGATCTTCAGGGCAAGTGTTTTCAGTACATGGATTTCCATCATCGCACTGCTTAGGATCATTACAATCACAGAAGCACTCGAACGGCCCGCCTGGAGGAACACAAGCAGCGCCATCAACAAAAATACAGGTTCCATCATCGGTACCGTCGCACTGCTCATCTGGTTGCGCAATATTATCGCCACAGACTTCATTCTGGCAAGTAGAACTGCAACCATCATTGTTTGCAACGTTTCCATCATCACATTCTTCGTCGTCAAGGTCTAGAACTCCATCACCACAGAATGACGTTGGAGTTGGAGTTGGCGTAGCGGTAGCCGTTGCAGTAGCAGTTGCTGTTGGGGTAGCTGTTGCAGTAGCAGTTGCTGTTGCTGTTGGAGTTGGCGTAGCGGTAGCTGTTGCAGTAGCAGTTGCTGTTGGAGTTGGGGTAGCTGTTGCAGTAGCAGTTGCTGTTGCTGTTGGAGTTGGGGTAGCTGTTGCAGTAGCAGTTGCTGTTGGAGTTGGGGTAGCTGTTGCAGTAGCAGTTGCTGTTGCTGTTGGAGTTGG